>JAJFLT010000253.1 GCA_021772555.1 Opitutales bacterium
GAGCCGTTTTGGACGCTGGAATATCCTCGCAAAAGTGCTTCAGAATTTTTTTTCGCTTATAATTTGTTAAACCTTTATTCATTAACGACTAACAATGGTTTTTATTATACCATGCTAGTCTAGAGCCTTATCAAATAGGCGAACCTCAATAGCATTACAATCGAAATTACCCTGGACATTGGAAAGCCTCTTCACCCCGCCCGATCCTGCCGAAGCACCGGCTTTTAATACGATATCCGAGTATATCAAGTACCAATTCGTCAGATTACTGGCCACCTCCACCCTAACCTTATATCCACGGCAGGAAGCCGGTTTCCTGGAAAATCATTTCTTGCAGGAAACTGCGAGTTTTAACGCCAATGAAACTAATTTCAGGCAATTCCTGACGACAACCGGACAGGAGACTCCATTTTACGACACCAGGAGCCAAACCGAAATCCTGCCCACTGTAGGCTCCGCCAAAAAAATCGTTCTGGAAAATCTTTACACCACCAAGACCGGTCTATTTGGCTACAATGAGCACGAATGGATCAACCGTAAAATCCTTCACTACCGCGAATACGGAGAATACCTCTTTGCCCAATATGGGAATGCGACCGACGATTGGTTAAACAACCTGGAATCCATTCCCCTCCAACCGTTGGACCCCGCCTTGGAGAAGTTATGGTCGAGGTTACCGGATAAGATTCATGATCTTCAGGTAATTCGACTTCTTAACCAGGTGGAATCATTGGTTGGATTTCTCTCCCAAATGGAAGACCTGGCGCATTTGGAGTTGGATACTTACTTGGAAAAAGTCGAGGCGCTAATCAGCGAATACGAATATAAAGAGGAAGACGAACAGGAACAGTTTTGGAACGAACTTAAAGACACGCCTTTACCAATATATCTGCTAAGCGTTAACAGCGATGAATCTGATGAGGTATACGCCGTTTTGTTGGGCAACCTCAGATACCCGAGACCCAAAGTGATGAAACCGATCAGAGATATACTTTCCGCCTTTATTTCACAGGAAAAATCGGTTGGCGGAGGCTTGGTCTTTCATCGCGCCGGGGACGGCTTTTACGAAATCGGAGTGAGCCAAAGCACCGAGGCGCTGGGTCTTCTGGTGCGAACTGTTTCTAATCATTTGTTTGTAAATTTTTTTAATAACCCGGGTGGCATTGATAAATTGAAGACCACCTTCATAACTGAGGGCGATGGCGATCTCAACAAAGAGGAATCGCTATTTTACAATGTAATTTGGGATTTTCTCTACAATAAAGAGTGAAGATGCGTAGCCAACCAGTCTATTTCTCCTTCTTCCGCCGGTTTTGGACCGCCGCCTGCATTTCCAGCAGTTCTATCTTCAAGACCGCTTGGTAAATTCGCTTATCTTCCAACAGATCTTGCACTGCCTTCTCATCTCCCAATCGGTAAAATGCAGACCAGGAGCCGTTGGCCGCTTCGTCTACCAGTCCTAGTAATCGTTCATCTTGGCGGATATTCTGCAGCAAAGAATTATCCAACACCTCTCGAAGATCGGGATATTTTTGCAGCAGCCACTCTTTGTCTTCCAATGGCATGTTGTAGAGAAACTGCATAGCGCGTAATCGCTCCCTTACAAAATCAGCCCCCGTTTTCTCTCCCAGGTAGTTCTTCGCCTCCTCCCACCGGGCGCCCAGTCCCTCTAACAACAATTCTTGCTCGTTCAGAATTTCATCAGTGTCCCATTCAACCTTGCCCGGCCTATCGTCGATTAAATGGCCATCGTTGGAATTCGAGGCATCGGCCACCATCAAGTTACGACTTTCTTCTGCCGGCAGAAGCAATCGAAGAAAAAAACTCCGCTCGTAAATCAGATTTCGACTGGACTCAATTTCCGAAGCAAAGGAGACGACTGAAAATATCACTCCAAAGGTTGCTCCACTGAATACCACAACCAAAAACGCACAAAGAACCCCGTCGATCCAACGATTCATGTATTGAAACGGTTTGGTTTTCTGGAGGTATTCACTCCAGGAGACACGGTAGTATTTTCCTAACCAAATAGAAATCGCCAAACAAACTACAACGGACGTTAGGAGCGGAAAAACATACTTAATTAGAAGATTTTCGGTAATAAATGCGGTCATCCACCCGCTCAGGATATAGGCGAACGCACCGACCGCGGCGGAACATAAGAAAACCGTAAGTCCAATCATATTGAGGCAAAACCCTTGGCTTGCGATGCGCCAACTCTTCCCTAAAAGGAGGACAAATACCAATATTTCGACTGCAATTAACATTAATCGACCTCATCAACGGTGGGATCAATGGGTAGCAAATATTTCTACCTTGGCACAGGCTAATAATGGAAGGTGGCCTCGAAAGCATCTCCGAGGGAGTCGGCGTGGAGTTGGGTTCGCTTTCCCGTCTTGGTGTCAAGCAGCATGAGCTTCCTTGGTGATGCCATTCCGGAGCTATAAACAAGGTGCCTGCCGTCATTGGTCCACTCCGGCTCCAGGCAGTCGCCGTTCCAGGTGGACAGGACACGGCTTTCCCCCTTCGAAAAATCGTAGAGGGCGATCTTGAAATCAGCACCCTGGCGAATGGTGAAAGCCACCAGATTGGCATCGAGGGGATTCCAGGCGGGCTCGGCGTTGTAATTGCTGATATTGGTGGGAACCCGGCGGGCAACCCCCCGGCGGGCGGAAATTTGGAATAATTGGGGGCCTCCCAAACGATCCGTGGTAAAAATGATTCTTTGACCGTCGGGAGACCATGACGGATCGGATTCCACCGATTTGGCGGAACGGGTTAGCTTACGCATTCCGCCGCCGGACAGGTTTCCCACATAAAGTTCGGCGCTGCCCGAGGCGGACAGGATCATGGCCACTTCCCGCCCACCGGGACTGACCGCAGCTCCTGAGTTTGTGCCCTTGAAACCGGCGAACAGGGTGTGCTGGCCGGAACCTGTATCGAGGCGGAATATATCGGGAAATCCGCTTTTAAAATAGCTGGTATAAAAAAGATTTTTCCCATCGGGCGCCCATTCGGGCCCCAGGCAATCGGACCTTTTGGCCGTGATTTTGCGAACCGAGGTGAACATTATATCGGACACATAAATTTCCCGGCTACCGGATCGAGCGCCGACAAAGGCCAGGCGTCCGGCAAAAAATCCCGGAATCCCCAGCGTTTTTTGAACGGATAGATCGCCGGCGCGCAGCGCGGCATTGTTGACGGTTTTACCTCGCACCGTTTCTGAAAACAGAATCTGGGCCGGTTGTCCGCTCTCGACATTGAGCCTCACGGACACATCATCAAGAGGGACAAACCGAAACGTGAAATCGGCTGCTTCCGGTGTTTCCTGTCGATAGCCGCCATGCAGGGAAAAAGCTTTTCTCAACAATCCTTGCAGACCGGTCTGGGGCGAAACCACATGGACGGAGATCGTGCCGCCGCCGCCCTGGCGGCTTATAATGCCAATATCGATTTCACCACCGGGCCTGCGGACCTCAGCCGGTTGACCGGAAACCAACAGGTGGAAGCCAATTGTCAAAATAATTATTGGAAGCAATGCTAGCCGTATGCGTATCATGGAACAATAGGGTTAAAAGGGTTATCCAAGCCGGGGCAACGGTAAACCGGATTAGCGACTACGCGTGAAGACGAAAATCAAAAATAGATTCGATTATACTTTCTATTTTTACCAGATTGAACATTTCTTTTCAACACAGGAGCAATAAATACATTGAACAAGGACGCCGTCATAGAAGCTTTGAGTAAAGTGCCTTATCCAGGTTTCAACCGGGATATTGTATCTTTTGGCCTGGTCAGGGATGTTTCCGTGGAGAATGGAAAGGCCAGCGTCGCCCTGACCATCACAACGACCGATCAAAGAGTTCCCGGTATTTTAAAAGCCGCCGTCGATGAGGCAGTGGGTGCTGTTCCCGGCATTTCCCAGGTCGAAACAATGGTTGCAGTCAGCCAACCGAAAGCACAATCCCCTGGCCCGGCCGGGGCAGGAGGCGGTGCCAGTCAGAACAAAATTCCGGGGGTCAAGCACACGGTGGCCATCGCCAGCGGTAAAGGCGGAGTGGGCAAATCCACTTTCACTGTGAACCTGGCCTGCGCCCTCGACCAGATATTGCGCGAGCGTAAGTTGCACAACGCCGTCGGCATAATGGATTGCGACCTCTATGGGCCATCGGTTCCCTTGATGATAGGCATCAACGGTCAGCCGCATGTCGATGGTGAGATGATCGTTCCCCTGGAAAATTTCGGCATCCGGGTAATGTCCATGGGATTTCTCATCGACCCGGAAACGCCCGTCATCTGGCGTGGGCCCATGGTGGCTAAGACCATTTCCCAATTCACTCAAAATGTGGCCTGGGGCGACCTCGAAATTATGGTCATCGACCTTCCGCCCGGTACCGGCGACGCCCAATTGTCACTCTCTCAAACCATAGCGCTGGACGGCGCCGTGGTGGTCACTACACCTCAGGCGGCAGCCTGGAACGTCGCCCGGAGGGGGGCCATGATGTTCGAAAAAGTCAATGTCCCCATCCTCGGCGTGGCGGAGAACATGAGCTACCTGGACGATCCCTCGAATGGTAATAGAACATACCTGTTCGGCCAGGGCGGAGGACAAAAAACAGCCAAGGCTTTAGGAACCCAGCTTTTGGGCCAGGTACCGTTATTCGAGGAAATTCGAGAGGGTGGAGACAACGGGATTCCCGTCGTTATCGGGTCGCCGCGCAGCGAAGCGGCCAAAGTCTTTCGGTCCATCGCTGAAAATCTGCTGGCAACCTTGGATTGAAGATCCCGATCAAGCCGCCATGGGCAAAGATATTTTCTTTTTCGCTTGAAACCTCTTCCTAATTTTGATTCTCAAACAATCATACGTTTATTGAAACGTCCGCCTCCATGAAAGAGGAAAAATCAAACGACCCACCTAACCGGAATTTTGTTCAACGCTCGGGACTCTATCAGGAGTTTCTTGCCGAACGAGAGGAAATCCTCAAACACAAATGGCTCGAATCCGAAAAAGCGGGGCATGACGTAGGCTTTGAACGAGCTTTGCTGGATTGGATCCGCAATCACCGCGACGCTTGGCAAACCACCCGCAGAACGCCGCGTTTAAAGTCGTAAACGACTTTGAAAACCCGGCCCGCAACAATGGGGCAGGCCCCGTTGAATAAAACATCCCTCTCGGATGATGGGAATGCCTCATAAAAAACAGAAAATTCTCTTCCTTTGCACCGGGAATTCCTGCCGCAGCCAAATGGCGGAAGGCTGGGCACGCCACCTCAAGGGAAAAACTATTGATGCCTATTCGGCAGGCATCACCACCCACGGCCTGAACCCTCTGGCGGTGCGGGTCATGGCCGAAGCCGGAGTCGATATTTCGAAACAACAATCGAAAATCATCCATGAATTGAGCAACATATCTTTCGATTATGTGATAACCGTCTGTGACCACGCCCGCCAGTCGTGCCCGGTCTTTCCGGAGAATACCCGCTCGATTCATTTCGGGTTCGACGATCCTCCGCAACTGGCCAGCGAAACATCCTCGGAAGAAGAGACATTGGCCATATACCGAAGAGTCCGCGATGAAATCCGGACACTGGTGGAAAAAATACCGGATGCGCTTGATGAAATTTCCAATCGGGGAGACAATGAACAATGAAAAACGAAAATCTGCCCTCTGACGGCCGAAAGATGACCAGCGTTTTCGAGCGCTATTTAACCGTTTGGGTGGCCTTGTGCATTCTGGGCGGAATCATTTTGGGAAAAGTCGCCCCCGGCCTGGCCGGAAAACTGGACCGCATGGCGATTGAGGTCAATGGAGCGCCCGTGGTTTCCATACCCATCGCCATCTGCCTGTTTTTCATGATGTATCCGATAATGGTCAAAATCGACTTCGCCTCGGTCGTCAAAGCGGGAAAAAGCGGGAAACCCGTACTCCTCACATTGATCCTTAACTGGGCCATCAAACCCTTCACCATGTATGCCATCTCGTTGTTGTTTTTGGGATTTCTGTTCCGCGGATTCATTGGTCCGGAGGCAAAGGATTTGATCAAAATGCCCTTTGGGTTGGACCTCCCGGTGGGCGCCCAACATGGCGCCGGCATCGTGGTCATGCAAGAAGGGATCAAAATGCTGGAGGTCCCTTTGTGGCGCAGTTACCTGGCCGGCTGTATCTTGCTCGGTATCGCCCCGTGCACGGCCATGGTATTGGTCTGGGGGTTTCTGGCCCGGGGAAATGACGGCCTGACACTGGTCATGGTGGCCATCAATTCATTGACCATGCTGCTTCTTTACGGACTGTTGGGCGGTTTTCTATTGGGAGTGGGCCGATTGCCGGTTCCCTGGCAAGCCCTCCTCCTGTCCATCGCTATCTATGTGGCCCTGCCGCTGGTGGCCGGATATTTTAGCAGACGATGGATTTTAGCGGCCAAAGGAGAAACCTGGTTCCGGGAAAAATTTCTCCATGTCCTTACCCCCATAACGATCATCGCACTGCTCATCACCCTGGTGCTGCTTTTCTCCTTCAAGGGCGAAGTAATCGTCGCCAATCCGCTGACGATTCTGTGGATCGCAGTGCCGCTGTTTCTGCAAACCGTCCTCATTTTCGCCTTGGGTTATGTTGCGGCCCGCTTGATGAAGCTATCCTATGAATACGCAGCCCCCGCTTCGCTGATCGGTGCCTCCAACCACTTCGAGGTGGCCATTGCAACATCCGTCATGCTCTTCGGGCTCTCCAGCGGGGCGGCACTTGCCACCGTGGTAGGCGTTTTGATCGAGGTGCCAGTCATGCTCCTGCTGGTCGGATTTTGCAAAAAAACCTCCGGCTGGTTCGCCCCTGCGCACTAGACGCGGGCTTTGAGGACTGTGGACTGAATCCGGGTTCCGCCTACTTTTTCTCCCGGTGCAGCGTATGCCGGCGCAGGGAAGAATTGTATTTTTTCTTCTCGATCCGGCCCTGTTGCAGTTTCTTGTTTTTGGTGCTCATGTAACGTGAGGGACTTTTGCCCTCTTTACGCGCCTCCGTGCATTCCAAAATGATATGTTCTCTCGCCATGGTTTAATGATTCAGAAGTGTTTAATATTCAATTTCAAGCCTTTTTGCTTATCCTGCAAGGCCGACGCCGCTAATTAATCCTATCCGCAGCGTCCGCTCGATAGCCAACATATTGAGCCGTAAAAGTCAAGTGGTGCGCAATTTAACTGGCCAGCTTCATTGATGTGATCATCAATTCACAATTTTAAGGATTTTTTAAGCTATCGCCAAGCCTATTGCGAACATTCCTCAATATCAAGAAATCGAGCATATCGATGGCGGAGAGGGAGGGATTCGAACCCTCGGTACCATTTCTGGTACACACGATTTCCAGTCGTGCACATTCGGCCACTCTGTCACCTCTCC
>JAJFLT010000254.1 GCA_021772555.1 Opitutales bacterium
GTCGAAGAAGAAGCGGAGGACGCCGAAACCAAACCCGCTATTGAAGAACCCAAACCGGACCGCTCCGCCAATCCTGTCTCGGTTTATGTCATTCCTGTTCAGGAGGGCATCGGCAAACCCATCCTCTACATTGTCCGGCGCGGTCTAAAAGAGGCTATCGACAACGATATCCATACCGTTGTGCTGGACATCAATACGCCGGGCGGGCGCCTTGATGTAACGCTCGAATTGATGCAAATGCTGGATCGTTTCGAGGGAGACACCGTCGCCTACGTTAACGACGAAGCCATATCGGCCGGCGCCTTCATCTCGATCGCCACGGATGACATTTATTTCACGCCCCAGGGAATTATTGGGGCCGCCGCGGCTGTATCCGGTGGCGGGCAGGAGATCGATGAGACAATGAAGCTGAAAATCAACAGCTACCTGGGGGCCAAGGTGCGCAGCATGACGGGCGAATACCGCTACCGTTCGAAAGTTCTCAAAGCCATGATGGTTGCCGATTTCGTTTTGGAGGTGGATGAAAAGGTTCTTAAAGAAGAGGGCGAACTACTTTCCTTGACGGCGGATGAAGCGATGAAGGAATACGGCGACCCACCTGAGCCACTGCTGGGGGCGGGCATCGCCGAGACGGTGGAGGAATTGCTGGACCACAAATACGGTGAGGGGAATCATGTGGTCAAAAAGTTTACAGTAACCTGGTCGGAATCGTTTGCCCAGTATATGGAAACGATCGCTCCGGTTCTTTTGGGCATCGGTTTTCTCCTTCTCATGGTTGAATTCAAAACCCCCGGGTTCGGTGTTCCGGGGATCTCCGGCATTGTTTTGCTGCTCATTGTTTTTGCCAGCAATTACGTGGCCGGGTTGGCCGGGCATGAGGCCATCATCGTTTTCTTTGTGGGGATCATTTTCATCGGTCTGGAACTCTTTGTTTTACCGGGTACGATCTTTTTCGGGATGGTGGGCATTCTGCTCATGTTCGGTTCCCTCATCTGGTCCCTGGCCGACATCTGGCCAGATGACTTCAAAGATACCGGCGAGGGCATTCCCTTCGATCCGGCGGTGCTGTGGGAACCCGTCTACGATATCACCTTCGGCTTGGTCATTGCGGCGGTTGGTTTTGCCCTCCTATGGCGTTACTTGCCCAAAACAAGCATCTGGGACAAGCTGGTCCTGAGCGACACTATCGCGGATGTCGATCCAGTCATTGCCAAAGGCGGAGCCATTACCGGCTCCGGCGGCTCGCTGCCTGAAATCGGAAGCGTGGGAAAAGCCGTCACCGACCTGCACCCGTTGGGCGAGGTCGAGATTGATGGTATCCGCTTCCAGGCCACCTCACCCCTCGATGTGGTAGAAAAAGGCGAAGAAGTCAGGGTAACGGATTATAAGAATTTTGCCCTAGAGGTGAAAAAAGAGAAAAGATGACTAAGATATGCTAACCATTGTTTTTCTATTCGCCCTGGCCCTGATTCTCTTTTTCCTGGAAATTTTCGTTCCCGGCGGAGTCCTCGCCATATTAGGCGTTGTCATGCTCATTGCAGCTTGCGCTTACGGCTATATCGATTACGGCGGGACCACGGCGATGGTCATCTTTTGCATCTCGGGCACATTGGCCCTGATCATGTTTTTCGTGGAGATTTGGCTGATCCAGCACAAACGGTTTGGAAAATTCATCCGTTTGGATAAAACAATCAGCGGGTCCAGCCTCGAACCGCAGGCCAAAGCGGAAGAGATCGTTGGAAAAAAGGGGGAAGCCTTGACAAAAATGGCGCCCACCGGCATGATTTTAGTTGATGGGAAAAAATACGAGGCCTTCTCCCAGTCCGGCCTGCTGGAAGAGGCCACACCCGTTGAAGTGGTTCGGGTCGATAACTTTAGAATAATCGTTAAAAGCACAGGAACATAATCATGAGTATGCACCTTCCCCTAGCCATAACCCCCACACAAATTATATCTCTGGGCATAGCCTTTGCCTTCATAGTGCTCGGGTTTATCATTTTCTCCTTTATCAGCGTATGGTTGAAGGCGCAGTCGTCCGGCGCCCCCGTTTCCCTGTGGAACCTGGTCGTCATGCGCTGGTTCCGCAAACTCCCCTATAACCTGATCGTGGAGGCCCGCATCGCCGCCGTCAAAGCGGGCATCGATGTGGAAATCGCCGAACTGGAAACCCATTATATGGCGGGGGGTGACATCATGCAGACCACCCTCGGCCTCATCAATGCGAAAAAAGCGGGCATCGAGATCGACTGGGACCGGGCCTGCACCATCGACCTGGCCACCAAAGGGACGGACAAGTCGATTATTGAAGCGGTGCGCACCTCCATCAACCCAAAGGTGATCGATGTGCCAGGGGCCGGCAGCGGCCGTGCCACTATCGATGGTGTGGCCAAGGACGGCATCCAGGTCAAAGCGCGCGCCCGTGTGACAGTTCGAAGCAACCTTGAACGCTATGTCGGCAGCGCTCAGGAAGAAACCATCATCGCGCGCGTGGGCGAAGGCATTGTGACCACCATCGGCTCGGCCGAAACTTACAAGTGGGTACTGGAAAACCCGGACTCTATTTCCAAGAATGTTCTCAGCCGTGGTCTCGACACCGGCACGGCCTTCGAAATTCTCTCGATCGATATTGCCGATATCGATGTAGGTGAGAACATCGGCGCCGCGTTGCAGGTAGCCCAAGCCGAGGCCAATAAGGATATGGCCCAGGCCCAGGCCGAAATCCGCCGCGCCGCCGCCGTAGCGGTGGAACAGGAAAATAAAGCCAAGGTGCAGGAAATGCAGGCCAAAGTGGTGGAAGCGCAAGCCGAGGTGCCCCTGGCCATGGCCGAAGCATTCCGAACGGGCAACCTCGGAGTGATGGACTATTACAAAATGATGAACATACAGTCCGATACTGAAATGCGTCGCACCATCTCCAAACCCGAAGAGGATGATGATATAGAAGGCAATCCTTGATCGGTAAGTGTTTTATGGGTAAACCGTAATTCTTTATTCAGTTTAAATAATCCCCCAAGAAAAGGTTCTGTCTTGGAAAAATTTATGGAAGTGATCGTTCCCCTGATCTTTCTGGTGGTCTGGGGGCTGGCCAAGATGTTCGGCGGCAACAAGGAGCAGAAAGAGGGCGAACCCTCCTCTTCTTCGCCTCCGGTCGAGGTTGACCGGACGCGGGAAATCCAGGAAGAAATCCGGCGCCGCATCGCGGAACGCAAGCAATCCCAGCAATCGGCGCCCGCCCAAACCCAGGCCCCGAGGCAACTGCAACCACAACCGCAGACCGGGCAGACGACACTGCACCCAACCACCGCCGATCAGACCCAGCCCAGCCCATTCCAGCAATCCATACCCAAGCATCATTATGCCGCCCAAGAGCCAACCGGCAGCGAGGTGAATATGGAGGAGCAATTGCAGGAACAACTCCGGAAAATACAGGAAGCCCAGTCCCAGGCTAAAAGGATCAGAAGGATCGAAGCCAGGGGCAGATCGAGAAAATCTTCCGGGAAACAGAAAGGCATTCGGGCCGAAGTGCTCGACTCCCTGCAAGATCCCAGAGGCCCGCGCAAAGCCATCATTTACATGGAAGTTCTCGGCGCCCCCGTCAGCGTCCGCCAAGATAGCGGTTTCCTCCACTTCTGGGAACAGAAGTAATTATTGGATTGGCAATCGCTTTATTGTATTTTAATCGACCAACAAAGCAGTAGGGTGTTTTCTAAATTAAAGTTTGTTTGGTTATGTTTACCGGATGGAACTGATTATGTTCAACTGCGCATGTCTAACAAAACTTAGACTAGTAAACATATTCATCATTTCAAACTCTGAACCCGGAGCTACCTTTATAAACATAGATGGTGTTTTAGAGTATATTTGCTCGGATACAGCCAGAACTCCTTCAATGTCAGACATAAACCGGTTCGCCTCCAGGATTGTCCAACCCAAAGAGTTTGAAATATTAAATGTTGCTCCAATTGTCCAAGGTCTTGCGGATAATCCAGCCCATTTCACCAAATCATGACTCTCGATTTCATTAATTATCTTATTTTTATCTCGTCCCACTTCAATTTCGAGAATAAATGAAACTGTTTTTGGAAACCGGTAGAATTTTATCCATTCGATTCCGATTGAGATTAGGTATTCCTTAAGTTCGTCCTCTTTAATTTCTTCTGTTATTCCGACAAACAGCTCCCCCTCTACGAAGCGAGTTCCACCCCCCGGGGGGAAATCAATCCATGCTTCCTCGTCATGGCTATAGGATCGCCGTGGTGCTTTTGAACCTATTTGATAAGTCAACCACGAGTTGGACTCCGAGGAATATACATTTGGATAATGCGCTGAACTGGTCCAAAACCATCCGTAGAAATGGTCATACAACCAAACACCCTCTTCCTCGTCATAGAATCCGACTGCCCATAATCCTCCATGATCAATATGAAAGATTTGGTTAGAAGAACGGCTCTCAGACGAGAACCACCCAAACGATGCATAATGTTTCCAGCCATTCTCTTTCCCTTCCGCCGTTCTCCACATTGCATTTGCACTGGAATAGGATGCTATTAGTGGAAGAGATCCGATAATTATTACCATCTTGATTATCGTTTTCATCTCAATTAATCAATTTTTGTTGTGGTTAGTATTAAGCAACTCCAAGTTTGATAATATAATGGAGGGAGTATATTTTTGCAACACCATAGCTATTTGAGCTGTTGGGAAACTGGATGCGTAATCCTTCCAAAGGACTGCAGTAATTTAATAGGGTCAGCCATGATCCGTTGGCGCAGCGACCTCAATATGGCGGCTAACTGATAAAATTTGACTAAGATGAAGTCAAAGAGACGGTTGAAACCCCCTTCTAGGCTTCTATGTTTTCCCAGCTTAATCCAAGGTGCTGGAGCCGACGCCGGGCTTGCCCATTTTGTATTTCTGGTCGCCTTTTTGTACGAGGAGGTTGTCCCCTTCGGTGAAGCCGATGCGGACCGGGCCTCTTTTAGTCAGGGTTTGGGTTTCGCCTTTGGCCAGGGTGCCGGAAAACAGGGGGCTGTTATCGCTCGTTTGGGTGACGGTGACGGTGACGTCGTCCTGAGCGATGAGGGTAATTTCTTCCTCCACATAGCCATCCTGAGTGGTTTCCGCCATGGTTCCGCCATCCCGCAGGCCAGGATTGATTTCCGGCGATGCGCCGGGGAGAATGAGTTTAACGATCAAAACTACGATGGCCACGACCAAAATCGCGCCTCCGAAGAAGAGGGCCGCCTTCAAATAAGGTTCCCAATCGGCATCCTCGGATTTCGTTTTACCATATTTATTGCGGTTCAGGTCAGGGGCGTCGGTCAAAGTTTCTTTTTCCGGCAGTTCCATGCGCCCAAGCAGGTCCCTCTGCATTTCTTTACCTCCTTTGCCCTGACTAATCTGGATGGCATCGTAATCGGTCAATAATTTCGCCGGATTGATTTTCAGAAATTTGGCATAGTTGCTGAGGAAACCGCGCAAATAGACTTCTTCCAGCGGGATGTCCATGGAGTCATTCTCCATGGCATCGAGAAATTCACCTCGTATCTTGGTCGCCTCGGCCGCTTCCCTCAGGGATATGCCTTGGCGCTTGCGGGCTTCTTCCAGTCGTTCTCCTATGCTTTGCATCCGTTATTCCACTTCCTTTCTAATGCGATAAAGGAATTTTGCCCGGCAATCAATGAGGATTATATAAATTTTCCCGCTTTTCAATTATTGGCAAACAGGTGGATCGATTGTATTCGCCATATTTGTATTATAGCAAATCGGGATCGATGAGAATTTCCCGCGGTTTGGAACCATTATCTGGGCCGACAATCCCTTTGTCCTCCAGTTGCTCCATGATGCGGGCTGCCCGGTTGTA
>JAJFLT010000255.1 GCA_021772555.1 Opitutales bacterium
TCAAGGCATGGCGGAATACCTCGAGTATTTCCAATCCTCTGATCGCAAACCGGACTCAGGTTAAGTGGAGCGCTGGCGGACGGCCTCGAAAAGGGTAATGGCCGCGGCCACGTTGACATTGAGGGAGTCGGAGCGGCCGGCCATGGGAATTTTCAGGCCATGGGTCGCTTTGCTCAACCAGAAGTCGCTCAAGCCGTCTTTTTCGCTACCCACCACGATGGCCGCAGCTGCCTTGAAATCGGCTCGCCAGTATTCCTCGTTAGCTGTGGGCGAGGTTGACAAAACCTGAATCCCTTTTGCCTTCAACCAGGCGTGCGCCGATTCGTTATCGCTAACCACCACCGGAAAACCGAAAAGAGCTCCCTGGGAATTGTGGATGACGTTCGGGTTGAAAATGTCGGCCACCGCATCGGTGACGATGAGGGCGTCCGCCCCAGTGGCTTCAGCGGTGCGGATGAGGTTGCCCAGGTTACCTGGTTTTTCCACCCTTTCCACCACCAATAACAGAGCCGATGTGGCGAACCGGATTTCATCAAGTCCGGTTTCCCAAACCTGAGCCACCGCCAGCAAACCATCCGGGTTTTCTCGATGGGAACATTTTGCGAAAGCAGACGGTGAAAGTTGAACCGCCTCTATGGTTTGTCCTTGCACCCTCTGGACAATATCATGGGCTTCCTCAGATTTTAAGTCCTCGGGGCAAAAAAACAAGGTTTCCAACACCACTTTCTGGTCCAGTGCCCGAGAAATCTCCCGGCGCCCTTCGATGAGAAACAGTTTCTGCCGCTTGCGGTGACGCGCATTGCGCAAACGCACCAGGTTTTTAACCCTGGGATTATGGAGGCTCTGGATGACTTCGATGTTCACTGAATAAACAGGTAATCAAATTCAACAAAGTCTCAACATAGGATGCTTCGATGTGAGGCGTCACGTATTTTTATTTCCTTATCGAGCTTTTACCTTCATGAATGTTTTTCCAAAAACGCTATGAGACCGAGACTGCCCAAAGATTTTGTGGATGAACCTTTTTCCTATCACCAGGAGGTGGTGGTGGATATTTCAGCTTTGACGAATCTGGGCTCCGGCTTGGGGCGGGTAGATGGCTGGGTCGTCATGGTCCCCTACGCCCTGCCCGGGGAGAAAGTGCGGGCCCGTGTCTGGCGGAACAAAAAAAATTACTCCGAGGCCGATTTGCTCGAAGTACTGGAGGCTTCCGAGGACCGTGTGGAACCGGTCTGTCCCCTCTTTGGGGAATGCGGCGGCTGCCAGTATCAACATCTTGGCTATGCTGCCCAGTTGCGCTGGAAAACCAGCCAGGTTGAGGAACTTTTGGAAAAAATCGCCGGGATTGAGAATCCCGTGGTGCAACCGGCCCACCCTTCTCCCCAAGAATACGCCTACCGGTCGAAGATCACGCCCCATTTCCAGAAAAAACGTGAGGGCAAGCCGCTCAATATCGGGTTCTTGCGGGCCGGTTCACGGAGCATTGTCGATGTGCCCCATTGCCCTATCGCCACTGAGGCCATCAATGAGTCCCTTCCGACCGAACGGGAGTCGGTGCTTTCCGGACGGCGAAAGTTCCGTAAAGGAGCCACCCTTCTGCTACGTGATTCCTACGACGGCGTCTCCATCGACCCCAAGGCCATCATCTCGCAAAAAGTGGGCGAACTTCTCTTCCAGGTCCAGGCGGGAGAGTTTTTCCAGAACAATCCCTTCATTCTGCCCGAAATGGTAGAATATGTAGTCGGTGAAGCGCGCGGAGAAGGCATCCGTTTTCTGGTGGACGCCTATTGCGGGGTGGGAGTGTTCTCTTTGTCCGCCAGTCCCCATTTTGAAAAACTGGCCGGGGTGGAAATCAACTCCCAGGCCATCATCCTGGCCAACGCCAACGCCCTCCTCAACAAGATCGAAAACTGCGCATTCACCATCGGCCAGGCCGAGACATTATTTTCCTCTCTTGACTTCAACCCTGAACTCACCTCGGTGATAATCGATCCACCAAGAAAAGGCTGTGGAAATCATTTCCTGGAGACCCTCATCGCCTACGGTCCGCAGAAAATTGTCTACGTTTCCTGCGACCCCGCGACTCAAGCCCGCGACCTACAAATCCTCCTCGGCAGGGGCTACAAACTCAAAAAAATCCAACCCTTCGACCTCTTCCCCCAAACCCGTCACATCGAAACCATCGCCACCCTGAAAAGAGGATGATCGCCAGCAAAATCTTCATTCCGCAGTAGATACTAAGACTTCATTCACCCAGGTATTGAAGCTTTTGTTCTGAAAATTTGATTTCTAATCTTTTCCCTGACGTAGGTTTCTGTAAGTTTGTCTGACCTATCAAAACAAATAAGTTTCACCTGGTTCTTGAAACATAAATCTCTCTTCAATTTATCCCTTTCCTTTAGAACCTTAAACTCTTTGACTCCTCCCAAGTGGTCCATTGGTTCGAAATGCTGTATACCTTGATATTCGCATGCAAGGAATTGCTCGGGAATAAATACATCTAAAGTCAATCGATTTAGCCATTTAGGCCGGGCATGCCTGATTACTTTTTTATCAGGAAATAGCCCGCAAAGAATCATATAGAGCAGTGTCTCATTGTTTAGTGTCTTACCTCGCTTAGGGAATCCAAAATACTCACGAAGTTCGGCTTCAACTATGCGCTCAACCCTCTTTCGGCTACGTGCCAAAACTTTGTAAAGGTTTTGGATTT
>JAJFLT010000256.1 GCA_021772555.1 Opitutales bacterium
TATTCGCATGGTCGATGAGGACTGCCGCGATCCGGTTTTGGAGATCGACGAAAAGGGAACATTTCACCTTGTTTTTGCCCACCGTTGGGAAATTTATTACACGCGTTCTATGGATGGAGAAAGCTGGACGGCGAGTCCACCCAAACGGTCCAGACCGGAAATCGGTAGCTGGGACAGCCCTTTCCCCAATGCAGAGAGGGTAGCCTACGCCCATGCCTTTAATCCCAGCCTGGTTTTGTACCGTGGCCAGCCCCTGGTGGTTTATCAAAATGAAGGAATGGTGGACCTGGAGCCCCATAGCCCGAAATACTCTAAACAACGATGGACCGGCATTGCCAGTGTCGGCTATGCCGTCCGCGATGAAAATGGCTGGAGAAGGGATTATCTCTCCAAATCGGCAGAGATAATGGTTAAGAAACTGCCTCCCGGTGAAGGCCACCTGAATAAAGATGATCCCAATTATAAAAAGACGGGCATTGATGGCGATGGCCGGGTCTTTTTGGCCGATGAGGAACAGTGGCGCCCGGTCATCGGGAGGGATCGTTTCGGTGTTCCCTGGGCCGTATGGAATAACACCACCCGTCGATACAATTACTTTTCACGCTGGCTGCAGAATGGTTTTGACGACAAACGGGAATGGCGTGGGGCTTTCTACGGATTGAGCAAACACTCGACGGTGGAAAAACAGGCGCCTCTTGAAAGCAACGAACTCGGCACATTGGTAGTGGCGGCCAATCGCATCTTTTTTTCCAGAATGCCCACGCCTTCGGTCGACTCGCAAAGCGACAAATATTATCAAATTCTGGATCTTCTGGAATTTTCTGCGACCAATAACATTAAAGCGGGCCTTACACCGCTGGAACGGCATCCGGCGAGTCCGGTCTTCGGTCCCAATCCGGACCCGGACGAATGGGACTCCAACCGGGTTAGCGGTAGCGCCACTTATGATGAAAATGCAAAAATTTATAGACTGAGGTATGCCGGCGCGGGGTTGAAAAACTGGATTGCCGAGGATGGAGACACTACCAACGCTTATGTCGGCTACGCCGAGAGCAAAGACGGAATTCATTTTGAACGCAAAAATATCGGTCTGGTGGATCTTCTTGGGAGCAAGGAAAACAATCTGCTCATCCCTGTGCATTCGTTCGAAGATAAAGATGAAACCGATCCCGAAAAGCGGTATAAAGGTTTTATCACATACGCACCCTACCTTAAACAGATCGGCAAAGAAGGACGCGTCCTATCCGCATATTCGAGCGACGACATCCATTGGATTATCGATGAGGACGTCACCGGCACCGACAAGGCGCCCAGCTCCGACCATGGGGCGGGACCGAGCTACGAAGATCCCTACGATTTTCAGGAGCGCCGATACAAGTCGATCCACCGGGCATACAATCTTTCCGGTCGAGCCGTGGGGATGTCTTATGCTCCTGCCATCAAGGGCCCATGGAAAGGCTATGAAGACGTTCTTGATTACTATGAGCCCTATCAATACCCGCCTCATGGGGATCGGCAACGAAGCGGATGGCTGATCCTCGAGGCCGGCGGCGGTGTGGGTGAAGACCAGGTTTATGGAGGGCACGGTTGGTTGGAAGATAATGTTTATCTTCTTAAATATGCCCCGGTTTATTTCGATGGTCGCTACGACATATCACTGGCCATGAGCCGCGACGGTGTGAATTTTTACCGTATCAAAAACGGGCAAAGCAGCCTCTCTCCATCCGGTGCCGGAAATTGGGACAGCGGAATGATAGCGGGAGGATCGTTCGTAGACAAAGGCGACGAGAAATGGGTTTACTACAGTGCCACCCCATGGCACCACAACACCATGGTCCGGCCAAAAGGCAACAATGCGCGACTGGCTACATCGGGTGGAATATTTGGACGCCCCGAGTGGTTCGTGGGCATCGCCACCATCCGCGACCATGCCTGGACCGTCGCCAGCATAGATAATCCATCAGAAGAAGGTTACCTCGATACATTACCTGTGCTCGTTGAAAGCGGGAGTGGCCAGAGACTGTTGGTCAATATTGACGGCATAGGACCCCAAGGGAAATTCGAGGTGGAAGTAATCGATGCCGCCACGGGCGAACCCGTTAGCGGATTTGAACGCGCCGACTGCCATCCGCTGGAGTCCGGTTTGGATATGTCAGTAGAATGGAGCGGCGGTTCGCGGCTCTCTCAATTCAATCGAATGCAAGTGATTTTCAGGTTTTACATGACGGGAAATGAAGCGCGTTTCCACGCCTTCCGGTTTTCCGAATAATGGAACGATTTAAAACGCTATGTTGAACGAAGAAGAACAATTACAGTCCGACGACGGGCGGGAAATCTCGGATGATGAAATTCGGGTGGATGAGGCGGGGCCGGATCGAATCAAGGAACCCAGTCGTGAAATTCCGGTAGCCTACGATGTCGATGTGATTGTAGCCGGTGGTGGAATTTCGGGCGTATTCGCGGCCATCGCAGCAGGGCGAATGGGCGCCAAAACAATGCTCATCGATCGTTTCGGCATGATCGGGGGTAATATGGGACCCGGAATGTTTGTCGGTGGGAGCCTTGACGGGTATGTGTTTTCCAAATCTGAGCCTGACCGAACGCCCAATCCCGATGGCTCGCCGCGGAAGGAACAGTTAATCGTCAAAGACCCGGCCGTGTGCGGAGGATTTACGGGTATCCCGCATGAATTTGTGGAATTATATGGTTTTTACGGTGGCGGCCGCCCACCCTACCGCCCGATGCATTACATGCGGGACTCGTTGATCGCCTCTCATACCGCGATGGAGATGCTGGAGGAAGCCAGGGTTGATATTCTTGTTTCGGCTTATGTTTCCGATCCGATCATGGAAGGGAATCGCGTGGCAGGCGTGTTTTACGAGGGTAAGGGAGGCCGTCATGCGGCGCGGGCGAAAGTGGTCATCGACGCCACCGGAGAGGCGGACGTGGCCCGGCGGGCCGGAGCCCCCGCCATTTACCCGAAGGAAACCTATAATAAATGGGATTCCCACTCCCCTGCCGGAATGGGCATTTGGGCGGTAATCGCGGGCATCGATGCGCAGCGTTTCGACGCTTATATCGAAAAAGTGGAAACACCCTACCAATTGGAAAAACGCGATGTTCCGGGAATAGGCATAATGGCCATTATCGGCCACCCACCCAACTACTACGGGAAGATACTTTACCGGGATGAAGGACTGTTGGGAACCCGGGTGCAAGTAATGCGCCCACATCAGAGGATCGATGCCAGCAACGCCAAGCATATCGCCAAAATGGAGGTCGAGGTCCGTAAATATTTATTCGATTCCGCCCAGGCTTTAAAAGACAACGTACCGGGTTATGAAAAATCCTACCTCATGCAGGTATCTCCATATTTGGCGGTACGGGGCGGACCCTGCATTGAGGGAGAACATACCCTCACATGGGAGGACTGCATGGAAGGTAAGCGTTTTGACGACGTAGTCTACGTCTATGGTGAAACCAGGGCTTTTCACCGCACCCGAATGAAATACGGTACACCACGATGGACCGACGTGCCTTACCGCGTCATGGTGCCAAAAAAAATCGATGGGCTCCTGGCCGCAGGCAGGGCCGCTTCGGGCGTGCCCGATACACTTCTGCGCAATCGCATGGGCGTCATGCACATGGGTCAAGCCTGCGGAACCGCGGCTGCTCTTTGCGCAAAAAATGGCTGCGCCCCCCGCGACCTGGATGTTCATTCCTTACAGGAACGCCTGGTCGACGATGGATTTTATCTGGGAAACCGGGCTCGCCTGCGCGAACTCAACATCAGTTGACCGGGCCGCATCTAATCAACCTGTTTGCCTTACACGATGATTAGAAAAAAACAGTCGTGGAAAACAGAAGGATTCGAAGCATTCGCCCGCGGTTCATTTGGCAACAGCGGCCAAAACCTCTACGTTTCTAGAGCTGGCATTTTACAGCGTATTTACCAGTATGACTTGACTGGAAACGGCTATGTGGACCTGGTTTTCTGCAACAGCCAATCCCATTTTGAAAAACCGGATTCGCTCGTCTATTCCAATCCATTGGGAAACTGCCGCTGTCAAGGCATCCGCACCCATGGTTGCCGGGCGGCGACCGTGGCAGACTTGAATGGCGACGGCTATGACGAACTTGTCCTGGGCCATGTCAAAGACGGGTTGGCCACCGACCTGAATGCCATCATTTATTACGGCTCTCCCCAAGGGCTAACGGAAAATTACCACATCGAACTACCCGCCCCCGGTTGCACGGCGGTTGCGGCGGGTGATTTTAACGGGGACGGTAAAATCGATCTGGCCTTTCTCACGCGCGGAAAACTGAGAATCTTTTACCAGACAGAACTGGGCTTTGAACTAAAAAAATATACGGATTATAATACCGAAGGACAGCAATTGGAGGCTTTCGACATCGATGCGGACGGTTATTTCGAGCTGTTAGTGCGAACCGACGATGGAACCGTAACGATTTACTGGGGAGGGCCCGACGGTTTCCAGGAATCCCGCAAAACAAAGATTGCAGCCTCGAAAATGAACAGTAGTTTCCAAGACGTAGAGGCGGCGAACCACGGCGATGATGTCTCCGATGAAGAGTTTGTAGCCGATGCGGATCCTCTTGTCAGAGTTATTACTATGTCGGGAAAACCACACATTTTTTGTCAATTTCCACAAAAGGTTTTGTTAATCCCGGTTGAGGCTGAAAGAAAATTGGGGATGCCCTTGGAGTTTCTCGTTAAAAACGCCTATTCGGTGGCGGCAGGCGATGTCAACGGCAACGGTTTTTCCGATCTCGTCTTCGCCTCGCGGGACAAACAGAATGGGACGGAATGTTCCTGGATTTATTGGGGCGGCGCGGATGGCTATTCGGAATTGAGAAGGGAACATTTGCCCAGCAGCAGAGCCGCCGATGTCGCCGTGGATGATCTCAATGGTAATGGTTGCGCGGATATATTAATCGTTCAAAATCGGGATGAGGAATCCTTTACCACTGAGTCGCTGATTTATGGAGGAACTGAGAATGGATTCAGTTCAGAGCCGGTACGGCTTGTTTCTCACGATGCCCGCAGGGGATTCATCGCCCGTACGAATGATGAGGAACTGCCTCAGGTAATCTTGACCAGTAATTTCGCCCGCAGCGCATCTGATGACCTTAAGAGCTACATTTATTTTGGCTCGAAAGAGGGTTACACACCCGATAATAAGAAGGAGATTCCTGGTTGGGGCGCCTTTAACGCGCTATATGCCGATCTCAATGACGACGGACGGGCCGATCTCGTGCTGGCCAACGGTAGCGAGTTTTCAGCCCTTAAAGACCCTGGCTCTTATGTTTACTACAATGGCAAAGAAGGCATCGGAGACAGCCCGGACCAAGTGCTACGGACTTCCGCCGCCACCGCAGCGGTTTGCGCAGACCTCAATGGCAACGGATATCTCGATCTCGTTATGTGCGGATTCCGAAAACCGGAAGTTTTAATTTTCCCGGGTGGACCCAACGGTTTTGAAGGGAAGAATAAAATAACCATTCCCCTCGAACACGGCGGCAAACCCTACGGCTTCCTCTTTTCGCTTTTCCTGGTCGATCTGACAGGCGACGGCTGGCTGGATATGATTGTGGGCGGAGGGGTTTCAGAGAGAGCTCTCATTCTTTGGGGAGGACCGGACGGATTTTCTGCAAAAAGAAGCCGCGCCCTGGCAACTTATATGCCCCGAACCATCACCGCTGCTGACCTCAACCAAAATGGTTATCCCGATTTGATAATCGGTGGCAGAAAGCCGCAGCTAACAGGTCCTCACGATGCTTTTTTATATGTATATTGGAATGGGCCGGAGGGTATCCGGGAAGACCGACGCACGATGCTTCCCGTGAAATCCACCAACGGGTTGGCGGTTGCGGATTTTAATAACGATGGATGGCTTGACATCTTCGTCGGCTCCTACGCCGACGGCCGCGAGAGGGATCTGGAAAGCTATATTTATTGGAATCGACCGGGGTGCGGGTTCTCCCATTTGGATCGTCTCTGCCTGCAAACACACGCCGTGGGTGGCTGCCTGGCGGCTGATTTCAATGAAAATGGCTGGGTGGACCTGGCAGTTACTAACCACAAGGTTCTGGGCGATCATATGGGCGATTCCGAAATTTGGTGG
>JAJFLT010000257.1 GCA_021772555.1 Opitutales bacterium
ATTTGAGATAGGTTCTAATTGAATGAAGGCTAAAAAGAAAGATCGAACCCAGCGTGAAAAAGCGCTCTCCCTTTTGAAAAGAAAAATCGGCGCCGAGGCCATCCGCACGGACAGTAAATCGCTTTTCGAGGCTTCTCTGGATAATGCCCGGCTCTCGTTTTTGCCCGATGCGGTTATCTTTCCCAGGAAGGAGGAGGACGTGGGTGCGCTATTGAAACTGGCCAACCGGCATCGCGTACCGGTTACGCCGCGCGGGGGCGGCACTGCCACAACCGGAGCCGCCTCTCCGGTGCAAGGCGGCTGGGTGTTGGATCTCACTTACTGGAGGAGTGTCAAAATCGATGCTGAATCCGGCATGGCAACGGTCCAGCCGGGGGCGAGAATTGCCACCATCCAGCGGGCGGCGGAAAGAAAAGGCTGGTTCTACCCACCGGACCCTTCATCGATCAAATACGCCACCATCGGCGGAACCATCGCTACCAACGCCGGGGGCATGAGCGGGGCCAAATACGGAGTCACGCGGGACTATATTTTTGGATTGGAAGGATTTTTGCCAACGGGGGAAAAAGTGCGTTGGGCGGCCGGATTGAAAAAATTCGCCTCCGGCTACAATATGCGCGACTTGTGGATCGGCAGCGAGGGAACCTTGGGTGTGATCACGAAAGCCGTCCTCAAGCTCATCCCCAAACCGCAGGCCCGCTGGACCTTCCTGGCAGCTTTTCCCAAAGAAGTCCAAGCCCTGCGAGCGGCCCGCAAGCTGCTCAAAGTTCCCCTCATGCCCGCAATCCTGGAATTCCTCGACCGGCAAACGGTGCAATGCCTCGAAAACTACACGGCAAAACCGGTTTTTAAAGCCGCCCCCAATTCCTCCCTTCTTCTCATCGAACTGGACGGCCATGAGGCGCAAATCGCGGAGGAAAAAGAAGTTGTTATGCAATGGGCTTATGAACACGCCTCGCATTTCCGGGAGGCCACTTCGCTCGAGGAGGCGGAAGAACTCTGGGCCGTGAGGCGGGTCTGTTCACAGGCCATGTTTCAAATGGGCGACGCCAAGCTGAATGAAGATATCGTGGTGCCCATGCAAAGCTACATTCCACTCATTAACCACACCCTCAAGTTGAAGCGGGATTTCGGCCTCGCCACACCCACGTTCGGCCACATCGCCGACGGCAATTTTCACGTTCACATAATGTTCAATCGAGGGGATAAAAAACAGGCCCGGCAGGCGGAAAAAGCCATCCATGCCCTCATGCAAAAAGTCGTCTCCCTGGGGGGAGCCATCTCTGGAGAACACGGCATCGGGCTGGCCAAAACACCTTTTCTGCGCCTGCAGCACAATCGGGCGGAAATCAATACCATGTTGGCCATTAAAAAAGCCCTCGACCCCAATTACATCCTTAACCCCGGCAAGATATTCGACCCCTACCAGGTCTGGAAAAAAGAACCTGCCAAGGTCCGCCTCCCCTGGGACCATAGACCGAAATCGTCATGATTTTGTAGGTTAATCGAATAACAATTTCTTCTCGGCAATATATATTTGAAAAGTGCAGCCACGATAGAGTTTTTCTTGTTTGTTTATTATTGAGAACCCCATTTTTTCGAAAAAAGGTCGCGCGGTAATGCTAACATCGGCGAACAAGCGGGATACTTTCAAAGTATTGGCCGTAATTTCAATGCGTTCCATCAACGCCCTGCCAACTCCTTTTCTTTGCCTCCGGTGATGGACATAAAAGCAATCGATTTGTCCATTTTTTAAAAATTCGGCAAAACCGATAACTTCACTTCTTTCTTCAGCAACAAATACCCGACGGTTTTTAAAGCGCTGAAGCCAAAAAGAATCCGGCGGAACTTCCGGCACCCAAGCCTCAATTTGCAACGGTGAATAATCACGTGAATTTATGGCTCTTGCCGTATTGAAAAACAATCGAGAGATTTCAGGTATATCGGCTTGTGAATGCTCACGAATTCTCATTGGTTGCGGCCAAAATAAACCAAGTTAAATCATCGCGACGATTCGTAACCAGTAAAATTCAATGGACCATTTATCAGTTTCAATCTGTTTTAACAAAAGCCGTTTCGCTACGTTATGCTTGTTTATAAGTTTCACCTGGTTTGCATCAATAAAGGGAAAAGAGAACTTCCAGCAAAACTGGTTTTCTGTAACCAAGCCCACCTTCTCCAATCCCGCAACGACCACATCTGGTCGATGATATTGTCTTTGATGAGTTTGGTCCATGAGCCTGAACAGTTCACTGAAAAATTCTCCAAAAGATTCTTCCCAATAGTTGCAGGGGGTTTGCAAAACCAGCTTCCCGCCCGGCTTCAACAATCGTCCGAACTCTGCGTAAACCGATTCAGGTTTGGAGATATGGTGGAGGACATTGCGAAATAAAATACGATCAACGCTGGAATCAGAAAGAGGAATATCATCCGCCCATGAGACACCGGTCTGCAAATTTTTGCCGATTAAATCGGCCCCCTTCAAATTGCATTCATCGATGGCGCCCTGGAGAGCATCGTAGGCAAACACTTGTATATTCCCGTATTCCCTGGCCACTTTAATGGCAATCGCACCATTGCCGCACCCGTTGTCTAAAACGGTCTTGGCATTTTCCAAATCAAGGAGGCGGATAATATCGGACACATCATCTTCTGTTTGATAATTTTTCAGGTATTCCGGATTAGTGGTCCAGAGGTCTTGGATATCTATCTTTGTTTTCATTTTCCTTTTACCGTTTGATCTGCCCAAAAGAGGGCTCAATGGATTATTGTGGGAAATATTTTGCTTTGCAAGACGAGTTAGCTTAACTGTGCGGACTTATGGATTACTGGGTGTTTGTTTATATTCCTTTTTTTACGGCCCTCATCGGGTGGTTGACCAACAAGGTGGCCATTAAGATGCTTTTCCGGCCCCGACGACCTTTTCGTGTGCTGGGAATTCTTTTTCAGGGTCTCATTCCACGACGGCAGGACGAAATTGCCGCGCGGACGGCGGAGATCATTGAGAAGGAGTTGGTCACCCAGCATTTTTTCCGGGAGAAATTCAAGAAGATCGATCTACAACCTCACATGCGGGAATTCGCCCGGATGCTGGTACACGATGGCATTGCCGAACGGTTGCGGGTCATCCCTTTGATCGGCGGGTTCATCAATGAAAACACTTTGAACATGCTGGAGGAAATCGCCGGCGAGGAGCTGGCCGGCCATGCCTCCGCTTTGACCGAGAAACTGGGCGACGAAGCCGAACGCCACATGGAAGTCGGGGCTTATGTGGAAGAGCAGATCAAGGGTTTCGATCTGGACAAGCTGGAATCGGTCATCCAGCGCGTTGCGAGCAAGGAGTTTCGCACCATCGAACTGCTGGGCGGCGTGCTAGGATTTGCCGTCGGCGTCGGTCAATTGGCCCTCCTGTGGCTAACCGGAAATCTAAATTTAGCCTTTTAACCAAGGGGCGGAATGAGGCCCTCGCGCCGGAAGCTGAAAACCTGATTACCGGCAATAATAAGGTGGTCCAGCACCCGAATCCCAAGCGATTCGCCGGCCTTCACCAGTTCGTCCGTCAAAACCCTGTCTTCGTGGGCCGGAGTGGATCGGCCGGTTGGTTGATTGTGTATGAGGACGATGCAGGTTGCGGCGCGCCGCAGGGCGGATTCCATGATCTTACGCGGGTAAACATGAGCGTAATCGACGGTGCCCTCCTCGCCCCTGTCCACTCCGTCTTTTAACAACCGGTAAGCTTTGTCCAGATAGGCAACTTCGAAGACCTCGTGTTGCAAACCACCCAAGCGGTTAAGCCAAAACTCCTCAACCTTTCCGATGCTATTGAGCCAATCGCGACTTTCCAGCTCCTGCTGTAAATATAGAGTGGCCGCCTGGCGAATGATACGCAAAGCAACCGGAGTCACCTTGCCAATTCCCCGTATCTGCCGCAGTGATTCCGGGCTGGCGTCCAAGATCCCTTTCAGGCTGCCGAATTCTGACAGGAGGGCTTTGGCCGGTGCTTTCACATCCCTGCGCGGAATGCAAAGGGTGAGGAGAAGCTCCACCACTTCGTGCTCGGCCAGTCCGGGAAAGCCAAACTTTTCAAATCGCTGGCGCAGCCGTTCGCGGTGACCGAAATTAGATTCGTTAGGGTCGGTTTTTGTTGGCAATTTCAGTCAGTCTATTTTATTAAACAAAAAAATCAGGTAGGCAGGCTCTACCCCATTTCCCAGCTGATCTTGTATTTTTTATCTCCTGAGAACAACCACATTACTACTCAATCAATGACTTCCGCATATAAATTCGAATTCCCGGTGGAAATAAAACACCTCTATATTTCTCCCGGCCATAATTATTTTACACAAATTCCAGGTCAGCCGGACGTCCATCCCACTGAAGACAGGGAGCGGGTGGAAGCAGTCGCGGGGATGGGTTTGCAGGGCGATCGCTTTTACAGTTTTAAACAACATTACGAAGGACAGGTGACTTTTTTCGCCTGGGAGGTTTTCAAGGAACTGGAGGAAACCCTCAACCTCAATGACATAACTCCCGCCGC
>JAJFLT010000258.1 GCA_021772555.1 Opitutales bacterium
GGATGAAACTGGACGCCCCACAACGGCAGTTCCCGGTGCTGGATTCCCATAATCTCGTTTTCCGCCGTCTCCGCCGTTATTTCAAAACAATCGGGCAGGGTCGGCCGGTCGAGGAGCAGGGAATGATAACGGGTTGCCGTAATCTGCGTGTCCATCCCCTCGAACAAAGGCCCGCCATTATGTGTAATAGTGGATGTTTTTCCGTGCATGAGGCGGTCCGCCCGCACCACGCGTCCCCCGAAATACTGCCCGATGCATTGATGCCCCAGGCAAACCCCCAGCATCGGCGTGACCCCGGCAAAAGCGCCCACCAATTCAAGGCTGTTCCCGGCCTCGTCGGGAGTGCAGGGGCCCGGTGAAATGACCACTCGGTCGGGTTTAAGCTCAAGTGCTTCAGTAGCGGATAATTCGTTGTTTCGCACAACTTTTTGCTCCACTCCCAACGCGCCGAAACATTGCACCAGATTGTAGGTAAATGAATCGTAGTTGTCGATCACCAGCATCATGGTAATTGCGCATAATGCTACTGAAGACCGCAGGGTCAAGCCCTTCACCGGTGCGAATCATTTGCCGACCCAACTCAGACAGGCCGTCTCTCGGCCAAGACGACATAAATAGTTTTGATTTCCAGCAGCGGCCAAGGCAGGGTGAAGTGTAGGATGATTTCCCATTAACGGATCGATATGAGCGCCTTTTTTCAAAAAATTCCCTGCCAGACGAAAACAGCGGCCCGGCTCGGATGGATGCAAACCACCCATGGAAAAATCGAGACCCCGATTTTCATGCCGGTGGGCACCCAGGCCACGGTAAAGGCGACAACCCCGGCCCAACTGCGCGATATCGGCTGCCAGATCCTTCTCGGCAACACCTACCATCTGCACCTGCGGCCCGGCTCCGATCTCGTCCACGATCTAGGCGGACTACATCGCTTTATGAGTTGGGACGGTCCTATTTTGACCGACAGCGGTGGCTTCCAGGTTTTCAGCTTGGCCAAACTTCGAAAAATTACACCCGAGGGGATCCATTTTCGATCCCACCTCAATGGCGACAAATTTTTTCTGGGCCCCACCGAGTCGGTCAACATCCAGCAAAATCTGGGCTCGGACATCGCCATGGTGCTCGACGAATGCCCACCCTACCCTTGCGAGGAAAACGCCTGCCGCCAAGCCAACGAACGAACCATCCGCTGGGCCGGGCAAAGCCTGCAAACCGCTCAGGAAAATGGCTTCCTCGAAACCGGGCACCATCTATTCGGAATTGCCCAAGGCTCCGTTTTTGAACACTTGAGAAAGGAGTGCGCCCAGGCCATTGCCGGCATGGACTTTTGCGGCTTCGCCATAGGTGGGGTGGCCGTGGGTGAGCCGGAGCCAATGATGCTGGAACAGGTTTCCTGGACAGCTCCGCTTTTGCCCTCGCACAAACCACGCTACGTCATGGGCGTGGGAACTCCGCCCCAATTGCTCAAAATGATAGCCTTGGGTGTAGATATGTTTGATTGTGTGATGCCAACACGAGCCGCCCGCCACGGGACCGCTTATACCCCATTCGGAAAAATCAACCTGCGCAACCAACGGTTTCGCGAGGATCCCCGCCCCCTCATCGAGGGCTTGTCCAACTACACCTGCCAAAACTTCACCCGCGCCTATTTGCGGCATCTCGTGGTCGCGGAGGAAATTCTGGCCAGCACTTTGTTGACCATCCACAACCTCCATTTTTACCTCGATTTAATGAAACAAGTCCGCCAACACCTACAAAAAGGAGATTTCGACGCCTGGCATCTTCAATGGATTAAAAAATACGAAGAAGACGATACGGACAACTCCCGGTAAAATCTCCACACCGGTAATATTGCGGTATCAACCAACCGCTTCTTCTTGCAACCTGATCACCCGTTTGGCATAGGCCAAAGATATAATGGCCGCAATCCAGTTGATTCCAAATAGTCCCCACCATATGCCCAGCAAACCGGTATCGATCACATAAATGAAAAAATAAAAAACCGCCATCGGCGCCACAATTTGCCTTCCCAGTCCAACCCAGAGGGCAAACATGGGTCGCTTCAATCCCTGCAAGGCGGATATGTTAATAAACATAATAACGTATGACCAAAGCAAAAAAGCCGCAATCTTTAAATAAGTGCTTCCGATGTTAACAACCTCAATATCATTGGTAAATAATCCCATCAATTGTTTCGAAAAAATAAAGAGAAAACACACACCGAAGAACACAATAAAAGCTCCATACTTTAACGTTGTATGCAAGGTTTCCGTAACTCGGTCGCATTTATTTGCCCCCATATTTTGACCCACCATAGATAGTGTAGCTATATTCAATCCGATAGTTGGAAGCAGAGCGATTTGTTCAATTCTAGTGGCAATACCATAGGCGGCCACTGCTTCCTTTCCAAACCTGCTTACAAAATAAGTTATAACGAATATTCCGATGGCAACGGTTACCATGTTCATGCTGGCGGGAAATCCCTGTTGGGTTAAATCCTTAAACGGTCTGGCTTCAGGACGTAATCGTTTTCCTATGCTAATATTAATCAAGTCGGATTTAATCAAATTATAACCAAGATAAACACATCCTAAAAATTCAATAACCACTGTTGCTAATGCGATACCTGGCAAACCAAGAGCTGGAAATCCAATCCAGCCGAACATAAAGATTGGATTTAGTATTAAGTTAAGAAAAAATCCAACAATCAGAAAATTTCTGAAAGGTTTAGTATTTCCAATCGCATTTAAGGGAGCGTTTAAAATAAAAGACAATATAAAGAAAACGGCTCCGTAGTAGATTACATTAATATAATCCAGGCTCATTGTAAGATAATTTTTACTGGCCCCCAATAATTGAAATAAAACCGGGGCGCTGACATAACCGAAAATTGTTAGAACTATCGACAATAGCACTGCATACGATATCGATTGAGCCGTGTATTTTACGGCCCTCTCTCGATCACCACCGCCCAGATAATTAGAAATCAAAGCGGTCGCACCGGTAGATAATCCATACCCGAAGGCAATGATCAAAAAGAAAACCGGAAAGGACAATGAGAGGGCTGCCAAGGCCTGGGTCGAAACAAGACCCGCATAAAAAGTATCCACCACGTTATACATGGTGTTAAAGAAAAATCCCACGCTGGCCGGTATCGCCAACCTCCTGACCAGGACCGGTATGGAACCCACAGTCAAATCCTGATTATCATCACGAACCGTATCGGCCATCAATATTTAAGTTAGGTAGGGGTTTAAAGTAGGAGACTCATTGATTCGCCAATCGAACCAATAAAGAATCCATTATTACAACAACCGGAAATTAAAGGGGTAGAACAAAGGTTTGGTGGGCCCTGAGGGATTCGAACCCCCGACCAAAGGATTATGAGTCTTTTAGATATAATAATTGCAATTGAATAGAAATGTAATAATATGAATATTCTTATTCATTGATAATCTGAATCTTATGCAAGAAAAATATTATTATATTTGAATATACTTCTAAACATAAGATAGCATTTCAAAACAAAAAAAGTCGGACAATTCCCGGACAGTGATTTCAAAACAAATATTAAAGGGCGATTATCCAAGACCCATCAAGATTTCTGGAAAACCAAGCTTCGGAAAAGAGCGTACCGAAAAAGGGATGGTACTATAAGGGAAACTCCGGACTGGCATGTACGTATAACACATCTTGGTCGGGAAACTTGGTTCAATCTTGGAACGGCTAATCAAACTATTGCCACAGGCGTGGCACGAGACATTTGGGTATGTCTGCAGGCAAATGGGTGGGGAAAGACTCTGGAGCACTTTAAGCCGGGTTCAATGAAGAAACCCGACACTGTCACGGTTGGAAATCTCCTAACAGCCATAGAGAAAACCGCAGACCTCGAAAGGAAAACTTTTTTGGTTTATGCTGCCAAATTCCGATGTATTATCGCTGGAATTATTGGGCTCAAAAACGACGAGAAAAAGCACGATTGCAAAGGAAATGGACACAAGGAATGGCTACAAAAAATTGAAAGAACTAAATTGCATACAATTACACCGAATAAGATCCAACAATGGCGAAAAAATTTTATTACCGCCGCGGGCAATGATCCTAGGGAGCGGGCCGCAGCAATTCGAACAGCAAACTCTTATATTAATAACGCCAAATGTCTTTTTTCGGCCAAACACGTTCAGCACTGCAGCTTGCCGATCCCGAAGCATCATCCGTTTGAAGGCATAAGGCTGGAAGGGGGAAGAATTGCTCGATATCATTCAGAAATCAATGCTGAGTGGCTCCTCGTCGCAGCACAAAATGAACTTGCATTGCCACCGCCTGGATCCATCGACCTTACTGCCTTGAAGCAGGCAAAAGAAGAACTTCGCACAACCTATCTACGTGTCCGGTCAAAAACGGATAAGCGTATAAAATGTTGCTACAAGAAAATATACAACCTCCAAAATTCCGCGAAGATTGCGAAGTCAAAACGGGAGCAATTTAAGATTTTGCTATTGGCGCTTGGGGCCGGGCTCCGGCGTAATGAGATAGACAAACTGGAGTGGTCGTCCATTTTGTTTGATCGTTCCGTCATCAGGATACAGCCAACCCTGTATTTTCAACCCAAAACCGATGACAGCACTGGGAATATCGATGTTGACCCAGACCTCCTGGAACTCCTGCGTTCATATTTTCCCTATGCCCGCGATGAATTCGTTATCAATGGAAATCGTCCCCGGCCAGAAGCATCTTATCCCTACTATCGATGTAACTTCCATTTTGAGGGGCTCACAAAATGGCTGAGGTCAAAAGGAATAAAGTCGCATAGTCCGATACATACCCTAAGAAAAGAATTTGGATCCGAAATCTGTGCTGAGGCTGGTATTTTTGCAGCCTCGATAGCCCTACGACATTCCTCTATAAAGACGGCCTGGGACAGTTATCTCGATAAAAAGCAGCGCGTTACTTTCCCTATTGGGACATATCTTAAAAAGCCATCGATAAAGGCTGTTGACGACCAGGATATTCGCCTTTCATCAGGATAACTAAATCCGTCCCAAAACCTACAATACCAAACCTACGGAATTAC
>JAJFLT010000259.1 GCA_021772555.1 Opitutales bacterium
ATCGATCGCCAACCACACCGTGACCACCTCCATCGGATCCAGCCCCTTCTTCCAGTAGGCCGAATCCTCGTGCCACGGTACGCGCCGCCCGTCGCCCGTCGGTTTGCAAATGAAGTGACTCGAAAACAATGCGATGTCATGGCCGAGAAACGGTGCCACCAGAGCCAGCACTTCGTCCGCAAAAAGCCATTCAAAAAGCATTGGATCGGTGAAGTGCGGCACATCCATCGCCTCGGGCCGCTGGTCGTCTGGCCATTGGCTTAGATGTTCGTCAAAATGTTTCCTCAACCTTTGAAATTTTTCCGCCGAAAATACCGGTTTTCGATACAACAAATAACCCTCCTTCCGATAAAGAAACGTTTCTTTAGCGGTCAAGAGACTAGTCGCAGGCATGATATTCATTTTATGTGGAAAGACTAATATATCATGTCATTAAAAATAAATCCTTCTTTTTCATGACTATTTTTTATGTTATTTTGATTTTATGCTTAAACTTAAATGGCATGAGATTGTAGCGCCGGGCGAATATTATCACTTGGCCACCAAAGCCAATCCCACTAGAAATAAAGACAGTAGAATCCATACCCATGACTTCGCCGAAATATTTTGGATCGAAGCCGGTAGATGCGTTCACCACATCAATGGTGAACGCAAAATCGCTTCTTCCGGTGACTTGATTTTTATCCGCCATAAGGACACTCATGGTTTCCGCGGAATAGGCCGTGACCATGTAGTCCTGACCAACCTAGCCTTTCCTCTGCGCGTCTTCAACGATTTCGCCCGACGCTACCCCAAATTTTGGGCTACAATTTATGAAAAGGGTGGTTGTCTTCCCAGCCGTATTCATTTGACACCCCAACAGCTTGGCCAATTCAAGGGATTGGCGATGGAACTTGCGAAAATGCCTCGCTGCCGGCTCTTCATAGATCGCTTCATTCTATCTCTCCTAGTCAACCTGTTTCCCTATGAGCCAACTCAACTGGACAGCCATCCACCGGACTGGTTGCAGACAGCCTGCCAGCAGGTTAAGCAACCGGTTTATTTTTCTCAAGGCGCACACGGGTTCGTCAAGGCCGCCGGCCGCTGCCACGAGCATGTGGCGCGTGCCTGCCGCCTGCACCTCGGTACCACGCCGTCCGCTTTCGTCAATCGGGTGCGCGCGGAACACGCCGCACACCAGCTAAGGATGACCTCCCGCCCTATCGTGGATATCGCTATGGACTGTGGTATTCAGAACCTCGCCCATTTCTATAAGATATTTAAGGATGTTTACGGCATACCGCCCCGACAATACCGTCTTAATCAGCAAAATATGATTCCTTAAAATTTCCCGATTTGATCTGGCAGAGATAAAACAAAACGTTAGCGGATAATACCTCTACTTTTATTCTTTATATTCTTTGATGACCACTTTTTCCAGTACACACCATACTCAATCAGTAGAAAGGATGAAATACTACGTGCAATGTTTGGCGTGGGATGTGGCGAAAGGGTGATGGCTCAGATTTCGTAACTTCGATCAACTAGTTCAGAGTTAGCTTTACGGAAGGTTCTTGGAGTAAAGCCTGCCATCTTGCGAAATGCGGTGGCGAAGTGTTGGCTGGAACTAAAGCCGAGGTCCATGGCGATTTCTACGATGGACAGGTCTGTAACTACTAGTAAGCGCTTGGCTTCACGCATTCTTAAGCGGGCAAAATACTCAATGGGGCTCAAGCCTGTCTCTTTCTTGAATTGCTGACGAAAATGACTGGGACGCAGGCCAACTACTTTCGCTAACTCTGGAACGCTGGTATCTTGGCCAATGCGATCCTTAACCCAACTTGCCGCTATCTGAATGCGAGGGGAAAGTTTTCGTTCTCGTTCTACTGTATCATTCTTTTCTGCGGCTTGGTAAGCAGATAACACGTTGAGTAGAAGCAGCGCGAAGGAAGATCGCGCTGCTGCCGCAGACAGTTCGGAGGGATTTCTATGCTCTGACAGAATACAGTTAAACTGTTCCTCGATCTTTTCCGGTCCTATACATTTCCGGTGCTTTATCTGTTGGAAATTCTCATAGATTGCGCATGTTTCAGCCCGTGTGAAGCCCAGGGCTTTACCATTGCTTGGCAAGGTAAAAATCGCCCAGTATACCTCGCTTGGGTGCATGACACCGTCTACCCCGCCATGATTCTCATCAGGCCATGTCATGAAAATGTTTCCAGCTTCTACCTCGAAGACATTGCTTTCTACCCACCAATTCACTGACCCGCGAGCGATATAGCAGATTTCGAAGGCTCCGGGGTGCGAGTGGCTTCCAAGCCCGAATTTCTTCGCTTCAGAATGATAAATCCAGCCTATCTGGACCAGTTCAGGAAGCAGGCAATTCTCTCCTTTGAAGGCTTCCTGCCTTCTTCGTTTACCAAGTTTGATTGTAGCTTCCGAGGTTCGGGTGCTTTGGACATTGGGGTTTTACTGCAAATGTTCAAAATTCGACGGTAATTAGGTTTGAACGACTTTCAAGGATAAAAATGTATACTGCCTGAAATTTTATCCAAGGAAGAGCTATGCGCTATGATTAGCACTCAGGACAAACAGCAGATTAACTGGTATCGGACGAAGTTACCGCGAGGGATTTTGCGGGACTTGAGTCGGAAGAGCGACTTTAAGGGCTTGATACAGGCAGGCGGTCACCTCGGACTCCTTTGCCTCAGTGGTGCTGCTTGTTGGTATGCTTATGTGGAATTGCACTGGTCCGTGTTCCTGCTGGCTTTGTTTGTGCATGGCACCTTTTATTCCTTCCTCCTAAATGGCTTTCATGAACTGTGCCACAATACCGTATTCAAAACCAAATCCCTAAACAATTTTTTTCTAAAACTCTTCAGTTTTCTTGGCTCCTATAATTACGTAATGTTCATCGAGAGCCATAGTGCCCACCATAAATACACGCTACATCCACCCAAGGATATGGAAGTCGTTCTGCCCATCATGTATTCGCTTAAGGATTACCTGCTCAATGCCGTGGTGAACCCGAAATTGTTATTTAACAATTTGAAATCGATTATCTTGCTCAGTTTTGGTAGGTTATCGGGTGATTGGGAAAAGGCACTTTTCCCTGAATCAGAACCTGAAAAGAGACGGGTTTTATTTAATTGGTCGCGAACTTTGCTTTGTGGACATACTCTAATCTTTGCCGTATCGATATATTTTGAGCTTTGGTTATTACCATTGTTGACGACATTCGCTCCTTCTTACGGCAGATGGCTTCTTTTTCTTTGTAATAACACGCAACATGTAGGGCTGAGAGACAATGTGCCAGATTTTCGACTGTGCAGCCGGACGATCCTGCTAAACCCGTTCCTGTGTTTTCTTTATTGGCACATGAACTACCATATCGAGCACCACATGTACGCTTCTGTACCCTGCTACCACCTGAAAAAGCTACATAAATTGTTAAAGGACGACCTCCCGCATTGCCCAAAAGGTCTGGTGGAAACCTGGAAGGAGATAGTGGCAATTATGAAGAAACAGAAAAAAGATCCCTCGTACCAGTATGTGCCCAAACTGCCGTTACGTGCTTCTGCGCGATTATGACCGGCACACCTTCCCCGCTGAACATCCAGTGTGATCAATTACTGTCTGTGATAACTGTATAGCAGAATCGAAATCAACAATTCTTGATTCTATAGTGAATGGAGCATCAAAAGGAAAAACAGCATGACCATACTCTCAGAAAAAGATTGGGTCCGATCACAAACGAGATGGATTTTCTTTTTAGGCATCTTTCATACTCACATTTATGGCGGACCTAGAGTCGGGAAAAACCGGTACGCTTGGAATAAGGTTTAGGTTGGTAATTGCAGGTAAGGCAAGGTTAAAGGGGGATTTCTCACGGACAAACCAATCGATAGAATTGCAATGGCCCGTTCCGCAGTTATATTGTATATATTAAACATGATGACGACTGTTCCGTCGTCCGATGGAAACCCAATTCTCTATTAATCGATGACCTCACGTGAACGAATGCTGACCGTCTTGAACAATGAACGGCCGGACCGTTTGCCCTGTCAGGTGCATGGCTGGATGTCCTATTATCTGGAGACCTACCTCGGCGGTATGGACTGGTGGGAGGCTTATGAAGCTTTTGACATGGATTATGCCATTTACCTGCGGCCCCGCTACCATTTCAATGAAGAAGATCTTGCCCGGTGGGAGGCGAATCGCACCGATTTGGGACTCGACAGAGACGGTAATCGTCTTTGGTCGGAAACCATACGCACTCCAAAGGGCGAGCTTCACCACACCGGCGCGGTCAATGATTTTACTGATTGGATGATGGAACACCTTATCAAGAACGAGAAGGATTTTGAATTGTGGAACGAGTTTTATCCCATACCTTCAGGTATCGATTTCGAGGAAATTGAGGAAGCGAAGAACCGGCTCGGCGACAAGGGGATCATACGCTCGCACCCCTTCAGCCCTGGCCAGGGAAGTCCCTGGCAGAGTTTTTGCACGCTGATCGGAACGGAACCCGCCATCTTTATGGCCATGGACGAACCCGACAGGCTCCACCATGTGCTTGAGGCCATCTTGCAGAAGACCCTGCGGGTTATCGAAATGTGGGAAGGAATACCCTCCGACTTGGTGGAAACTGACGGGGGCGCCGGATCCAGCACGGTGATCAGCCCTGCACTCTTCAGGGAGTTCTGCTTGCCCTACGACCGGCGCCAAAACGAGGCCTACCACGCTGTCGGGCTCAAGGTGGTCTGCCATCTTTGCGGTGGAATCATGCCACTGCTCGACCTTGTCGTGGAGACCGGAGCGGATGGACTCGAGACGATGACCCCACCCTCGATGGGAGGTGATTGTGATTTGCGGGAGGCCTCGCGGCGGGTCGGCGACCAGTTGTTTTTCATAGGTGGATTCGACCAGAACGCCGGATTAGAAAATGGGACCCCGGAGATCGCCCGCGAGCAAGTGTTGAACTGCTTCGAGGCAACCAAGGATCACGCCGGGTATATCCTGTGTCCGTCAGACCACTTTTTTCATGGAAATCCGGATTGCCTGCGAGCCTTCGCCCAAGCCGCCAAGGAATGCGTTTACTGATGGTAACGCTCAACCACCCAACTCGGGGCCTGGCAAATGGCGTAATATGACCCCGCGTTTCCGGATGTTTTTTCGGCAGCGAATACGTTGAGGCAGCTCCATTCGGCCTACGGCCTCAATTCGCCACCTCCTGCAAAACCTACAATACTAAAACTACGGAAATACTCTCACTTAAAGTGGTAGCAAAAATGGGGTCCGATCAATGTCTTTTGGTAGTGTCCAGAATCGGAACTGTTGCCCAAATCAGATCAAATTGTAAGTGACAGGGCATAAACAACCTGCTTATACTTAAGCTGTTATGATGGGCAT
>JAJFLT010000260.1 GCA_021772555.1 Opitutales bacterium
GCTGGAAAGCCGTGGCCGGAGCATTGCCACTCATTCCTGGGGCGCGGGAGGTTCCTTGATGCAGAATGTCCATGCCGGTTTTGCCTGTGGGAACACCATCATTCTGGAGGTCGCTCCCGACTACGGCCCTCTGCACAGCGAAATAATCGACGACGATTTCCATATGAAGGAAGGAAAGGTTTTTCCACCCCGCAAACCAGGTTTGGGAATCAAGCTTACGGATGAAATCAAGAACCGGTATCCTTTTGAACCAGGAACAGGGGAATTCAACAAGGTGCCGGGAAAAACAGATGTCAAATGAGCATTCGGGTATTGGTAAACAACCCCATTGACGAGGACAGTCTTGCGAAACTGGCCACGATGGAGGGGGTAGAGATTCGCATTGCCCCTGATCCTGAAAAGGAGGAACCGCCGATCCTTCCTGCGGATATGCTGAAAGAGACGGAAATTTTTTTCACCACCTTTTTGCCGGAAGACCCCCAAGCAATGGAGAATTTAAAACTGATCCAGATTGGGTCTGCGGGGTATAGCCAATTGCTCGACGCCCGGCTTCCCGAACGCGGCATACGGGCCTGTAACGGGTCCGGTATTTTCGATACGGCTATTGCGGAATGGAATCTGGCAATGATGGTCAATCTGTTACGTAATTTTCGCCTCATGCTCCGGCATCAAAATGAGGGCAAATGGGACCGGAGCGGTGATTTTCAATGCTCGCTGCGCGGCCGCACCGTCGGGTTTTGGGGCTATGGGGGATTGGCCCGGGAAACGGCGCGGTTGTGCAAAGCAGTAGGCATGAAGGTACACGTCCTGACCCGCGATGGGGTGAAACCGCGACGGTCGCACTACACAGTCCCCGGGACGGGTGATCCTGACGGCGTAATTCCGAAAAGGGCGTTTACAGAAAGCCAAACGCGTTCTTTCCTCAGTAATCTGGACTTCCTGATCATGGCCTTGCCACTCAACGGTTCAACCGAGGGCATCGTTGGTTCTGTCGAATTGCAACAGTTGCCCCCCCGTGCTTTTCTGCTCAATCCTGCGCGTGGTCCGCTGGTTCAGGAGGAGGCCTTGCTGGCTGCTCTGAAAGAAGGTTGGATCGCCGGCGCAGCTCTGGATACCCATTATCATTATCCAATGCCTCCCGACCATCCCTTGTGGTATTTTGACAACGTAATAATGACGCCGCATATTTCCGGATCGGGTGAAGGTGAGTATTTTTTGCCCAGGTTATGGAATCTGTTTCTCCAAAACCTGCAGAGCTTTCTCCATGATCGGCCGCTACTTAACGAGTTGTCAAAGGAAGCTTTGAATATGCGTTGAGGCATCATAAAATGCGTTTGTGCGGCTTATTGGCACTCTACCGCCGCAATTCTTGCCTGGCGATTTTTCGATAGACGTCCTGGCCTTGGCGGAACTTTTGAACAATTTCATCTCTCTGGGCGGTGTTGGCAAAAACTCCTTGTTCATCCATTTTGCTGATGAGAGCATCGATTTGTTGAATGAAAAACAAGGCATCATCCCTTGAGGCGATTGGCCGTTCGCCAATGGTCACATAAACCGGCGAAGTATGCGCGTAAACCTCCCGATCATTTGTTGCCAACCGGTGGCCCGCACCTCGAACGCGTAAAGCCACCCACGAACTTTCCGTAATCTCCAGGGTTTCCGCAACCCGGATTGCCAGTGGATCCGATCCGGCTTCTATTCTCTGGACTGGTAAACCGTTTATAATGATCTCGACGGCTTCCATCGGCACGATTGATTCCGCCCCACCCACGACCTCGATTCGCAGGGGGCCATTTTCAGCGCGAATCTCGTCACCGGCCTCGTGTCCGTTGACCTTGAACTGCAGGAGCGGACCATTCGTGGCGAAACTCCGGCCCTGCTTAAAGCCCTCTATCCAGCTAGCATAGGTAAGGTCCTGTCCCGTATGGACGTAGACGCGACCTGCTCCGGGAATCAAGTGATAGGGAATATTCAGCATTGAATCGGTTCCAGCGGAGACCGGACAGCGAAATCCGCAATTGAGCAGCCGATACCAATAGCCGGTGGAAGTCTCTTCATCAACCTGACTCATCACATCGATGGTATCGGCAACCCCAAGCGCGATATCCACCGGAAATTCGCTGGGAAGCCCTGGATGAACATAGGTGACCACGCCTCCCTGCGCTTTCGCCTTGACCGCTTGTGGATAGTTACCCGGATAGTCGTAGGGAAACGGGGAATGCGGCCAGCCAAAGTAGGCCGGTTCGACGAAGGATTTCAGGTTCAGGAAACCGACATGCCCGTAGAGATCGTTGCGCATCTCCTCGTTGACGTAGACAATGTAGCCCGGCTCGGAAACGGCATCCGGCCCACCGGTGAAATACTGCCCGTCGGTGATAATGGTCGTTCGCGGGTCGTTACAGGGCAGCACATTGACCACGTTAAGATCCTCCGCCTTGGCCACCAGCAAAACGTCGCCTGGCGTAATGCGTTTCTCGGCAAAGAGATTCGCGTGGACATGGACGTCACCTGAATACCAACCCATCCGCGCGAGGTTGGCTTTGCGCTGCAGTCGGATCTCTACGGCATTGAGCTTGTCCGGTGAGATCGTCACCGTGGTGCGGAACGGAAGATACTCTAACCCTTTGACCACTTCAATGATCGCCGTCCCGGCGGGAAGATCTACGGCGAAATCTCCGGATGTATGAAAATAGCAATCACCTGGAAAAGGCTGTTCTTGTCCGCCCATGACAATCCGCTGTATGACATTAGGCGGCGCATACGCTCTCTGATCCGCACCGGTCAGATAAACCCGGGCCGGAGTTGGCATCCCCGTCTCATCAATTACTTCAACCCGTAGCGTTCCCGACTCGTGGTGGCGGAACGGTACCACAAATTCATGTGTTTGCTCCCCTACCTGCGCCACCAAACGCCGCGTATTGGTGTTCTCGGCAGGTCCTAGACGCAGAAAGAAACCCAGGGCCTGACCCGGTTTCAATTCCATTGATTGATACGGTGAACCCTCCGTACCGGCGGCACTGACGGCATTCCGAAGGATCAGCTTCGCGGGTGTATTCCTGGCATTGTCTACAACCACGGGAATGGAGGCCACTCCATCACCCAGAAGGTCCACCGGGTTGATCGCGCCGATCGACAACTCCGCGCCGATCGTGATTCGGACAATCCGCGGGCTCTCCAAGGAACGGTAGCCATCGCTCACCTTATCGATAACATGAGCCCCATCGAGTTTTGGTGACGACAAACGCGTGCCACGCCATTGATAATAAAATGGCAGGTAGGCGGATTTGACGGTGCGCCCGACAGCCATGATCGGAGACCGAGCGGTATCCGCCCAAAAGAGCAACCGGGTTGAGAATTCCGAGAGACCATCGATCAAGCTCGCCGTCTCTTCATTCTCAACAAAAGTCGCGGTCTGAAACGGAGTTATTGTGAGCATTCCATCCTTGTCGGGCACCCGGTCCGCACTCCAGACGGTCACGGCGCCGATTAGGAAAAAAAGCGCAGCAAACAGGGTCCATTCCCAAAATGAAATTGCTGACAGGTTTGGAGAGGTTGCTCCCATAACAGGTGGTTTTATATTCCCATCCACCAAATATCGACGCAACCCGGAACTGAAAACCGTGCCCAAAAGCACTCCAGATTAATTGGCCCTCAGGTAAACGGCGAACAAACGCGGATCCTTGTCTCCGTCCTTTTCAATGTTGATCTTGAAGCGAACGGTTTGGCCACCGAGGACCGCTAGGTCCCCACCGGCCCAGGAAACCGCGCAATCGAGCCCGCTCTCTCGCTCGGTTTTGCCGCCGCGGACGCCGGAATAACCCGAAAGGAGCTGAAATCTGGAATCCGAAATTTCCACCGTCATTCCCTTCGTGTGGTCTGCATTCAAGACCACCTGGCAGCCGGATGCGGGCAGGCGGATGGGAGCGGACCAGACGAATCCGTGATTCTGAATTTTTTGGTGGCGCAACCCTTTATCTGGATACAATCCGAGTGCCCCCCAACGATCACGCGGCAGGATCGCCACAGCCACTTCGCCACTGTAGCCCATATTGTAATCCGCGTTCAACCAGCGGCCAAAATAGATGCGGGTTTCGTCGCCGACATTGAGAATACCGTTGCCGGACTGAGTCAGAATGGTTGGAAAGTTTTTCCCTGGGACAGGCGTGGCAGGTGTATCAAATCGTGAGACATAAACGTGCCCTTTGACCGGCTCACGGAAATGGAGGCCGTCATTGCTGATAACCAATCCGAGATCGCATGAAATCTTGCCGTAACCAAACCAGCCCCAACGCTTCTGAGAATCTTCGTCGCCCGGCACGTTGTGCCAAAGACCGTAAAATCCGACCGCCACGCTGCCATAACTCGCCGCGCCGACGCCCAAATGGACTTGATCGTAGGGCATGGTCTGTCCCCGCTCGGCGGGATTGGCTGGCTCGGGTAATAGAAATGCGGCCGTGTCTCCGGGTAACCAATCGTCAAAATTGGTCGATAAAATGGCCCGGCCCTGACGTCCACTGGGGTGGCCGCCGTCGCTGAAGGTGATTCGCTGTCCGTTGATGATGTAGTAGTCATTGAATTTGTAGAGGGACGCAGTTTCGAGAAATTTATCGATTCCATAGTCGTCCGCAGCCTTCCAATGGATGCCGTCCGAACTCGTCGCCGTGCGGATGACCCACGTATTAGTTTTTTCATTGCGGGGATTGTAAACCATCTTGTAGCGGCGCGTTGGATCGGGATCGCTCTCATCTTTGATCACGTTAACGCCCTCAATCAATTTATCGGGCAACGCAATGGCGTTATTGTCCTTGCTGCCGCGAACCGACACCTGACCCAGATTGGGCTTTGTCCAGGTGAAGCCGTCGTCACTTTCGGCATAGCTCACCGGGCCCTGCAACAATTCCTTTACGTCGGCATGGTCGGCGTCGCCCGGTTCCTTCATTGCGATTGCGTAGTACCACATTCGGTAATTGCCTTCATCATGGATTACCGCGCCGTAAAAATGCGACGCCACCTGGTCCGGCGCGAGCGGGTTGTCTCTGCTCGGGCGCAGGACGGCTTTTTTACGGTAGGTCGGAGTTGATAGATAGGAGCCAACATTTTCACGCAATGGCAGCAGGTAATCGTCAATTGCCAGCAGCAGCGCCTCCTTCTCCACCCTCACCCCGGTAGAGGGAAAATAGAAGTCTTCGTTGGTGGCGCCGTCATCCGGTGAGATTTCAGCTCTCGCCATTTGTATCATCAACGTTGGAATCACAGCCATTGCCACGATTTTTTTCACAATAATGTTTTTATCCATAAAACTGCTTTTTATCATAATCCAAAGGTTAAGCTAATTCTGGCGACAAAAATATACTTATGTATACATTAAAATGTGTGGAAAATAAGTAAAGCGCTATTTCAAAGACTTTATTTAATAGGTAAGCCGATGGCTCTCAAGTGACTGATTGAGGGCGCCACTATTACCAGGCGGTCCAGCCTCCATCCACGACAATTTCACTACCCGTCACGTAGCTGGCTGCTTCCGAAGCCAGGAAAACCACCGCGCCGACAATCTCGCTGGCTTCCCCCACTCGGCCCAATGGCACTTTATCGTTTAGCTTCTCTACAAATTCCGGATCTCCTCCCTGTATTGCGGGGTTTGGAAACGGGCCGGGAACAACGGCGTTTACTCGCACCCGGTGGGGACCC
>JAJFLT010000027.1 GCA_021772555.1 Opitutales bacterium
TTTTGTTGGAAAACCTTTCCGGCTTTTTGCGTCACTATAAAAATCTTCCTGTCGACCTCGAAACTCATGCGGGAGCCATATTGGTCCAACCTTGGTCGAAAACTGTGGAGGAGATGGAGGATTTTACGGGGAAGATAAAACCCCTTCAGGAATTATTGGATTCGCTTTTAAACTACGGCAGTTGCAAAGAATCGGGGTGGCTCGATCAGCTTAAAGTAGAGGGCCCAATATTCGAAACGATTTTGGAAGACTTTCTCCGCGCAGCGGTTCAAACCGATGTTGGACTTATTTCGGAAATTGTTTCCGATCAGTTGGTTCCATACGTGGAATCTCTTTTTGGGATTCTTGAGAAAACGGTTATGGTTGATCTTATGGAAAAGAGCGGGGGAGTAATCCGATGAAGCTGCTGGAAGCGAACGAGAGGATACTGCGGGTTCGTTTTCCCGAAGTTTTGCGCCGCATCCGCGATGCCGGGCAGGGGGAAGCGGAATTCGCTTTCGAGGGTTCCGGCACCCGTCGGCATTTGGTTCTCAAAATGGGAGAGAAGGAATTGCACCCTTATGGGCGCGCTAACCCCCGCAGCCTATCTCAACGATGGGCATCACAGGTGGAATACAAGAAAAGCGCCTTCTATGCCGTGAGCGGTTTTGGGTTTGGTTGGCATTTGGAGGCTTTGCTGGAAAAACTGGATAAAGATAATTTTATTTTTGCGGGGGAGCGTAATCCCCTTATCCTTGGGGCCGCTTTGGCCAGCAGGGATTGTTCGACCCTTTTGAGCGACCATCGTCTGATTTTGGGAACTGGGGAGATGGGTGACAAATTTTTCGAACCGCTACGGGAGGTGCAATTTACCGATATTCGCCATACCATACCGTTGATATTTTCACCGTTGTTTTCTTTGGACGAGAATTACTATGAAGGTTTTTTCACAGAATTTGCGCGCAATTTTGATTTTTGGCGCCGTTTATACCGATCCAATATCCGGGATTCCAGTTTGTGGCAAAGAACGACTTTGGAGAACCTTCCACTATTGCTCACCAGTCCCGATATTGGGGAAACTCGCAATTGGTTCTCCCATCTTCCTGTTGTGCTGATCGGAGCGGGTCCGTCTCTGGATGAATCCATCGAGTTTTTGCGAACCGTTCAAAACAGGGCCATTCTGGTATCCGTCAACTCTTCTTACCGAAAACTTGTCAATAATGGGATTGTGCCCCATTTGACCATTGCCGCCGATCCCCGTGATGATACCGGCAAGGGTTATGCGGGTCTTTCGGTGAATGAAGTGACTTTGGTATGTCCATTTTTTGTTTGCCCACAGGTGGTCCAAAAATTCGCCGGTCGAGTGTTTACCTGGACGGGCCATAATGCCTTGTCAAAACTGGTACGTCAAAGACTGGGCTATGGTGAAGGCTCTATGATACTGGAACAGGGCACCGTCTCGGCCTGTATTGTAGATTTGGCAAAGCTGTGGGACTGCACCAAAATCTGTCTTGTAGGGCAGGATATGGCCCTGACACCGAAAGGACAAACCCATACCCTCGACTCCTTTTATGCAGATGAAAACCGGGTATTCGGAGAGCTTTCCTCATGCCGGTTTTTGCCCGGCAACACGATCGACAAAGTACCAGTGGACGAGCCGTTGTTTGTTTACTTGAAGACTTTTTGCCAGGTGGTGGAGAACTATCCATCCATAGATTTTATCAATACCGCTCGATATGGCGCCCGCATTGCCAAGGCGCCTTACCTGGAATTCGAGGAGGCCGCCTCCTGGCTTGGCTATGGTGACAGCGGAGGTGTCCGGGAACGGCTTTCTACCAAATTCAAGCTTCCATTGAAGCCATCGCAGGCGGATCGTGAAATGAAGAAGGCGCTTAAACCGACACTACAATTTGCCCGCAAAGTGTTTCAATGGAGCCTGCAGGCTGCGCTCCACCTCGAACTGCTGCCTATGGAAGTGAAAGAGGCATCGGGCCGGAAACATGAGGCCATCCTGGAAGCAGACCGCCAGGCATCCCGGATCAACGAATGGCTTGATAGTCATCCGTCCGATTATCAGATTCTTTTCGACGGGAAGACCAAGGCTGAGCTTTTCAGGTGCCGGGAAAAATCGAAAACACTTTCAGCTACCCACGAACATTGGGAAAGGGTTTTAAAAAACCGGGAGTATTATTGGGCCCTGGTCGAGGGCGCCAATTTCCTTACACACCGGCTGGAGCCTTTTTTAAGCCGCCCATCCTGTAGTTGATTTAAAGAATGCCTTCCTTCCGCCGATATCGGGTAGGTATCATTAGAAACTCTTCTCAATGTCATGGAATCAATTCAATTAAGCGGTCTGATATCAGGTTTCGATTCAAAGTCGGTGGTCGATCAGCTTATCCAGTTGGAGCGGACGCCGCAGAATCGGCTGCGGGTGGAGAAGAACGATGTTTCCAAAGAGGTGACGGCTCTGGAGACTTTAGAAAGCCGACTCAAGGCTCTCGCGGACGCGTCTGAGGACTTACAGGAGAGCGATCTTTATTTTGGGCGCACCGCTGTTTTGGGCGATCCTGAATCGACCATCTTAACCGCTTCGGCAGATTCCAAAACCCAGGTCGGCGATTACGAGTTTGTGATCACACAATTAGCCACCCAAACGCTTCGCGAGGGATCGGCCGATGTGGCCGCGGCCATTAATTCTACGTCGGATGTGAGTGGGGTGACCGTTTCTGCAATGAACCTGACGACGGCCATTACGGATGGATTTTTTACCATCGACGGAGCCCAGGTGACGGTGGCTGGCACCGATTCGCTGCAAGATGTATTCGATGCAATCTCGACGGCCACGAGCGGCGCCGTCACGGCCACCTACGATCCCGTGCAGGATGAGATCGCGCTCAGCAGCGCCTCTGAAATCGTCTTGGGCAGCCCTAATGATACGAGCAATTTCCTTCTTTCGACCAAGCTGTTCAGCAATGGCACGGGCAGTGTGAGCAGCGCCTCCAGTCTGGGCACCATCAAACTGGATTCGACCATTGCCAATGCCGGCCTGGATGCCTCGATTACCAATGTGGATGCCAATGGCGATGGCGTTTTTTCGATTAATGGGGAGGAAATTTCTTTTAACGTCAATGATGACAGTGTGCGTAATATCATCGAGCGGATCAGCGTTTCCACCGCGGATGTCTCACTTTCCTACGATTCGGTCGGTGACAAGTTTACTTTAACCAATAAGGATACGGGCAGCTTTGGGCTATCCGTCAGCGAGACCGCTGGAGGTTTTCTGGCGGCTCTTGGCCTGACGACCTCTGCCACCGTAACATTGGGCGAAAACGCAAATTTCACGGTAAATGGTGGTGGCCTCATCATCAGCAACAGCAATGAATTCGATGACAATGTCCATGGGATTACGGGCCTGACCGCAACGGCCAAAGAACTTGGCACGGAAACGACCACGGTATCGGCCGAAAACGGCTCGGTTCGAACCAAAGTGGACGCATTTATTGAAAAATATAATTTTTTGCAGGCATACATTAAAAACAATACCGCAATCACCGTAAAAGCCGATGAGGTAACCACCAAAGTGTTCAGTGACAACCGGGAGGTGACTTCGCTGGGTCGTGATTTGCGGGCTGAGGTTTTTGCCTCAGTGCCCAGCCTGACCGGAACGGTTAAACGGCTGCAAGACATGGGCATCAATTTTAAAACGGATTCCGATGAATTGGAAATTGACGATGAGGACGCGTTTGAGGATGCCCTGAAGGACAATCCCGATGCCGTGGCCACGTTGTTCACAGACACAAACGATGGAATCGCCAACAGCCTGGAGGCGTTCATCGACGGTTATGTGGCCAGCAATGGCATCCTCGATACGCAAAAAGATATTCTCAACGACAGGACGAGAAAACTGGACGATCAGATCTTGGCCATGGAAAGGACCATAGAGTTCAAGCGCCAGGTGCTCGAGGGTAGCTTTTTACGTATGGAATTGGCCCAGGCCAAGATCCAGCAGCAACTTCAAGCCCTCAACAACTCATTCCAGTCGGTTTAGGTTAAACTTCGCCGAGAATTGGCAAATCCGGGCAACTCATGGGCAAGACTTCGATCGTGAAAAAGAAATCCGGCCGTGGGAATAATAAGAAAAGGCATTTTGGTAGGCTGTTTCGAATCACATTATTGGCATGTGGGTTTCTCGGCTTGATGCTCCCGACCGGTTGTCGCACCGGTTCCAGTAACATTTCCAAAGTGGAGGAATTTTTTACGCCTGCACATCGCCCTCAGAATTATTCTGCGGCCGACAGTATGCCGGAAAACATTCACCGTGTTGTGGTTCTGCCAATATTTTTCGAGGCCTATGAAGGGGATTTTTTGGAAGCCATGGGTCATGAATTTGTGGCCGCTCTCAACCGCGCATCGAAGTTCGAAGTAGTCGTTGTGTCGAGGGAGCAGTTGCTCGAATTGCTGGGCAAACCCCAAGTGGCATCCGTTGAATTATTGCCCACCGAGCTTTTTGATTTCATCAAACTCAATCACTCCGCCGATGCCGTGCTTTTCACCGATTTAACCCACTACGAGCCGTACCGGCCCATCGCCCTCGGAATCCGTAGCAAGCTGGTTGGTTTTGAGAATAAGAATATCCTTTGGGCCTTCGACCATGTATTCAATTCCAGCCACCCGGCGGTGTCGCTTTCCGCCCGCAGGTATCAGAACAACACCGACTTGAGCACTCAGCCATTGCAAACGCCCGAGACTATTTTGAGAAGCCCCCGGCAATTTTCCAGGTATGTTGCGGCAGAGGTATTTAGCACGCTTCCTGGACGGTAATTTTTTGTTTCAGTTTATGCGATTTCTTTCGATATACCATAAGGAGCGAAACCAGTCTGAATCATAAAAAGAAAGCATCCTAAAATAGTTATATGAACATCAATCCGGTTAATTCACCGCCTACAGCACCATTTCTTCATGCAGGAATTGAAAAGAAAGGTGAATCTACAAAACCAAGCCCTGTGGAGGATACTCGACAGGCTGACGCGGCATTGTCCAAACGACAGGATTTGCTGCAAAAACTCGATTCCCTGCCAGAGATCCGCCCTGAAGCCTTAGAGCGGGGCCGAAAATTTCTGGATTCGAAAAACAATGAACAATCTGTCGCCATTGATGCACTGGCTCACAAGTTGGCCTCTTCATCGATCTCTCAGAGATTAGCGGAACGTGATTTTTAAACCTCAACTTGAGGCCC
>JAJFLT010000261.1 GCA_021772555.1 Opitutales bacterium
ATAAAAGATGATAAGTTCATTCTACACCTAGCTGAATGCCAATTTAGGTATAACAATAGAAACAAAAATTTAATGGATGTATTAGTCAACGAATACGCCATGCTAGTCTAGAGCCTAATTTTAATAATAATATCAGTACGATTAAAATATTGTATTAATAATCAAAATTTTTATTTTTTCGAACCAATTATAAGTCAACAAAAATTCCTCAAAGACGGGTGTTCATTGTTCAATTCGGAATCTCCCTGAAACCGAACTTGCGTCCCAGTTCCAGGCAGGTTTTGAGCGGAAGAATTCCGTTTGAAGTGGTCGAGTCGAAGAGGCAACTTGCCGCTACGCATACTCCGAGTTCGAGACATTGATTCATAGGCCACTCCTGGTGAAGGGCATAAAGAAACCCAGCGGCAAAAGCATCGCCCGCGCCGGCGGCTCCGACGATCATCTCCTCGGGAATCTGAACGGAACCTTGCCACCCTATCCGGCCTCCCTTGTCCAATTCCATAGCACCCTCTGGAAAATGTATGACTACCCGTTGCTTAACTCCCATATCCAAGATGAGGTTGAGCGCTTCCTCAACGGCTCCCGGAAGGATGCCCGATTCGTTTTTCAGGGCCAACCCGGTCAGCCAGGCAGCTTCCAGTTCATTTAAAAAAAGGGTGTCGATATAGGGCATGGACGGTTTGACCGTCGCCGCAAAATCATCCCGGGGAAAGCTGACTAAATCGACCGCAGTCTGCAAACCCACTTCTTTGGCTCGTCTTAGAACGTTGGTTACATCCGCATTTCCGTCCGGGCCAATTTTTTCCAGCGAATCGAGAAGGTTGATGTAGGCCAGATGAAAAATTTTAGCTTTTGTGTCACTGAAATTGAAGTGGTCTTCCGCCAACAGCGCATTGGTTCCCTTTTGATGAAAGAAACTCCTTCGAGCTGAGGAATCGACACTCATAACATCTGTGTAGGACGTGGGCACATTGTCAGTTAATATTAGCTGACAGGTATCGATTCCGAGTGCCGTGCATTCTTCGATGATGTAGCGGCCATTTTCGTCGTCACCTAGCAGACCGATTCCGATGAGAGGAAAACCTGCTCCTAGTTTAAACAGGTTTTTAAGCAAATTATAGGGCCCTCCGCCATTGCTCCGTTCTTCGCTCAAAATAACTCCCAGAGCGTCGAGTTGAGGATAGGAGTCGATAACTTTGACGTGGTCCACGCACCAATTCCCCCCTGCCAGGATTCCGCTCCTCATAGCGTTTTTCATAACCGGCGTCTATTCGCTGATCAGTTGCAAGAGCGGGGGCTCGTCTTCCTCGATCTCCGGAAAACGACCAACCTCCGGATTGACGAAAAAATTATCATGAAGATCGTCATTTTTTGTGGAAACCTCTCCAATAATACATTCTTCGCTCTCCGGATAAAATTCATGATAGATACCGGGCACCAGGGTAATGCGCTCACCGGCCCGCAATAAAACTTCATCGCCAGAGTCTACCTTCTTCAGTGTTCCATTTATCTTTACAGAAAAAGCTTCGCTCTCCAACGAGTCGGTGGGATGGCGTGGCCACACTCTAACGGTTAGAGCGCCGTTTCGGCATATTATGTCTTCCTTTTTCTGTTTATGACAATGCGCCGGGGTAATCTGATTTTTCCGCGCGTACATCAGTTTTTCACAATATTCCGGTTCCTCCGCCAAATTAACCAGAACCAGACCATAACGGTCAAATTTCCCCAATCCCATATCGGTAACGTCCCAACGTGGATCGGGAGGCAGAGCCCACCCGTTTTTTCCAAAACAGGCTTTGGCTTGAAGATAAGCTTTGTTGATTTCAGACCGCTTCATTTCTTGTATCTAAAATTATTCCTCAATTAATACTGGATCCGTTATTTCCAAATCCTGGGCCAAATGCCGCATCGGCTCGATTTTTCTACGATTCAATTCGTTGTGATAGGCTTTTACTGCTTCTTTTGGTGCTAGATCGCCGTCCACAATTTTTTTGAGGAATTCGATAAAGGTGAGAGGTTCTTCGGAAAGATTGATTTTTCGCCCGAAAAGCGCTGCCCGGGCGCCGTATTTTCGGGCATCATGTATGAGTTTAAAGGCATCCATGGTTGTTCCTGCACTTCCCCCGAGAATGCCGACGATCAGGCTGGGGTCGTAGGCAACTAGCTCTTCCAATGACCTTGGTCCGTTATAGGGAATTTTCAGAAAGAGAGGGCGGCCAACCTCCGTTACCCCGGCCAGGCACCGAACGATATGATCATTTAGAAAAGAGCCAAACTGCTGCGAGCCAAAACATGGATCGATGTTCGGGTTAAACACTTCCAGAAAGTAGCGAAAATGCTTTTTTTCTGCCTCCAACCGAAAAGCATGGAATTCTTCCAGCGATCGATGGTCGTGGGCAATGTCGTTGTTGAAAGTTATTGAATACAGTCCGAGTTCCGCTCCCACCACTGGTTTTAAATGATCTTCATTCAACTGCCCATACTTGATGTGATCAATCGTCGCAGAGTGAAAAGGCCGCGATGGATGTTCACTGTAATTTTCCCCGCGCACTTTCCATATATCGGAGGTATCGTTGGCCCGCGCGGCTGGAGTTATGCCAGAATTTTCAAAAAGAGATTCTTTGATCGCGAGTTGCTCCACATTGGATGCCGAAAGAAGAACTATGTCGACGACATCTTGCCTGATAATGTCCCTGATTTGATTTCGGTAATCCTTCAGCGTCTTCCAGGGCCCCTCCTCTTGTCCTTCCGCGTTGCTAATTTTATGCGATACCGGTCCCGGCGCCGTGATGCCGAAGGCCATATCGGCATCTTTGGCATCGGCAATGATAAATTCCGTTGAACCTGAAGGATCGTTTCGAATTTGTTCGAGTTTTCGGTCGAACCTTTTTCTTTGATTTTCCATCAGCTTTCTTTGTTTTACATTACATCACTATAAAACTAGAACCTATCTTAAATAGGTTCCCGCATCTTTCAATACATTGTCGATATTGAAAAATGGGTTTTCCGTAATTTCTCCGAAAAAGCTCTCATTGGCAATGGTCTCGAGTACTCCAGAGGTAGATAATTTTAACGATTCATATTCATCATATGGGAAATCCCGAATATGATTAACTTGCGCCACATACACATCATCGCATTGATGATGATAAACGTTTCGGCCCTTTGTCTTGCGGGCGAGTACAGCACCTCACCGTGGAACATTCAATCGCTTTCAGTCACGCCAAACACATTTGAGGCCCCGGGACACGGCGCCACCGACGTTAAAGCACTCTTCTACGAGGGACTGCCCTGGAAGGGCAAGCCGACCCGAGTGTTTGCTTATTACGGCCAGCCCAAAGTCAAGGCAGGAACCAAGGTGCCGGCAATGGTACTGATTCACGGCGGCGGGGGATCAGCGTTTATTCCCTGGGTTCGGTTGTGGGTCAGCCGCGGCTATGCCGCCATCGCCATGGACACCTGCGGCTGCGTCAGCGGCGGCGATAATAGCAAACACCCACGTCACAAATACGGCGGACCTCCCGGTTGGGGCGGATTCGGTCAGATTGACGAACCTATCCAAGACCAGTGGACCTACCACGCGGTTGCAGATGTCATCCTGGCCCATTCGCTACTCCGATCTTTTCCTGGAGTCGACCCGGAGAAGGTCGGCCTCACGGGCATATCGTGGGGCGGGTATCTGGCGTGTATTGCCGCAGGAGTTGACCAGCGCTTTGAGTTTGCCGCGCCTGTCTATGGATGCGGGTTTCTGGGTGAAAATTCCGGGTGGTTGGGAGAATTCCAGGCGATGGGAAAAGATAAGGCACAGAAATGGCTCAGGGTTTGGGATCCCGCTGCGTATCTCCCGCACGCCACGATGCCTATGTTGTGGGTCACCGGCACCACGGACTTTGCCTACCCGATGGACTCTTTGCAAAAATCATACCGGTTGTCAAAAGCTCCGCGGACATTGTGCGTGCGGGTGGGAATGCAACACGGTCATGGGGGGCCGGGAGAGAATCCCTTGGAAATTCATGCAATGGCCGACGCTCTGCTTAGAGGCGGAACCGGGTTGGCACGAATAACAAAGCGTGGTCGCGAAGGGTTGAATGCCTGGGTCGAATTTGAAAGCCGGTCCCCCATCCTCAGGGCCGAGTTGAACTACACGACAGATACCGGCCCGTGGCAAACACGAAGCTGGAAGATAATTCCCGCCAACCTGGATACGAAAGCCAAGAGGGCCTCCGTTGTGCTGTCAAAGGAGGCAACCGTATACTTTTTCAACATAGTGGACGAACGAAACCTCGTCGTCAGTAGCGAGCACGAAGAAACATTGCTGAATTAGGGACCCGGCCTACGGGTCCGTACCGGGCGGTTTCAAAACATGACAAAATCTGACTCAGCTCCGACCGTTACGTCCGGCAAGAATAATCCTCCGGGGTGGATCAAGGTTACAAACAATGCTGGATGGCGGCCCCGAGATTCGCAAGGCGAGCTCGTCTACAAAGATCGCTTGTGGATCCTCGGCGGTTGGTTCAGCAACGAGGAGTCCTGCCCTAGTGATGTCTGGAGCTCGTCTGACGGCAAGCGCTGGAAGCTGGTCACAGAGACCGCCCAGTGGAAGCACGGGGATCTGCCGATGACCCTGGTATTTGAGGACAAGATGTGGTTCATGGGAGGGTGGTACAATGGGATGCTTCCCGATCATTCGGCCAGCAGCGAAGTCTGGATGTCGAGTGACGGCATACGGTGGCAACAGGCCACGCAGAGTGCGGAATGGACGCCGCGACTGGCCGCCGGAGCCGTGGTATTCAAAGGCAAGATGTGGATTTTGGGAGGGCTCGAGAACTACAGGAGATGGCTGACCGCCAATCCGAAAAGCGAGAACGACCTCAAAAACGACGTCTGGAGTTCAGCTGATGGCAAGAAATGGCAGCTGACGACAAACAAGGCGGGCTGGTCCCCGCGGGCCTTCCATCGGGCGGTCGTGTTTGAGGGCCGGATATGGGTCTTTGGCGGTTGTGGGCCAGAAAGAAAGTTGCTCAACGACGTCTGGTGCTCGGAAGATGGCGTCAAATGGAGCCGGGTGACACCGGCCGCCCCATGGGGCCCTCGGAAGTGGTTCTCATCGATCGTCTACCGGAACCGGGTATGGGTTCTTGGAGGCTTTCATACCTCAACCTCCCCGACCGCGGACCGGCATCTAAATTTCAGCGACGTTTGGTACTCCAAGGACGGCGAGAATTGGAACCAAATGAAGAGCGAACCGATCTGGTCTGCTCGTCACGCGCACTCGACGCTCGTGTTTGAGGACAAAATCTGGGTTGTCGGCGGCAAACGCGACGTGCTCAACCTCAAAGCACCGACCGCTAACATCGAACACGACAAAGCACTCGTCAGCGAAGTCTGGTCACTGCACATACCCGAGAACTGGTTCAACGACGAGTAATCACATCAATACTGAAGCCCAGCTAGTCGTTTTCGCTTCGCTGCCATTTTGCTTGGCTTTCAGCACCCCACTTCCACGCATTCTATATTGTGAAGAGGCTGGAGCGCGTGAATACGCAGTTAAAAAAGATGGTAGCAAAGATGGGGCCGATCAATAGGTCAACTGTTCGTGACACCGAATAGCCGGGCGGCATTGTTCCAAAAAATGTCTTCGACGGCGCTGTCGCTTAAGCGCTCCGACCAGCAAGCCCACTTCAGCGAGCGAAGATGCTCCATGCCGACCAGAACCGGATTGATGGCGAGATGCTTTTCGCCCCAGACGGGTGTCTCTTCGTATAGCCAAACGAAAGAATCGGCGGCTGACATCGAACGGCCCCGCAGGTGAGAAACAGGAAGATCCGAACCGTACATCAATTTCTCGTGGCCGATGATGCGGATGATCGCCTGGTGTGCCATCGGCTCGCAATTGGCGCTGGTGTCGAAGTAAAGGTTGTCTAGCCCAGTGAGCTTAGGCAACCCCTCAAGATTGTGGGCCGGCTGAAACCCCCGCGCAGAATGAGCCAGAATAAGCGTCATGCCGGGATACGTTTCACAATAATACCGAATCCAGTGAATGTTTCCAGGATCAGCAACGGCCCGTGACTTAACCATGTGTAATGTCACCACCCAGCCTTCTTCGTCGGCGACTTTGATCAACTGTTCGGGCAGATAAGCGGGAATCTCCGATTCCCACGTAGGATCGACAGGGGCCATGATGTGGTAACATTTCAAACCGTGCAGTCCGAGCCGCCTCACCTCTTCGCGAACCCATTCAGGATCGTCCGTGGGCTTTACGAAAAACAGGCCGCGACAGTCCGAATCAGCCTTTACGTGTTGGCCGATCCATTCGTTCGAAAGATGTATTAACTCCTTTTTATCCGCACTGAAAGCGGGAATGAACAAGGCCTTTGTGGGCCGGCCTGGATGAATGTCCTGCATCAGTCGCATATATTCCTCATAACCGACAAAGGCAAACGGTTCTAGGCTTTTCCATGACACATGGTCGGGATGCCACAAATGAGTGTGTGAGTCGAAAATCTGATCAGGTAGAAACGAGGCTAGCTCTCGCTCGAAAAATTCGTGATCGGCTTCCGTAGCAATTGTATACGATTGAGGCGTTGTCATTAGGATTCTCCAGATTTGTTAGGCATTGAGTCAGGTGTCGCACTAATCGATTGTAATTCTGTAAGTAATCCTGCACTGGCCTTGAGGATTTTCTCAACGGTCCCTTTGGCCAATGCCAGGCGAAAGCCGTCGATATAAAGCATTTTCCAATAGGAGTCCGTTTCGTATCCTCCGCGATCGATTTCCGGGTCATCGCCAATGTATCCGAACAGGCCATTCGTGTCACCGCAAATCAGCGTATGCGCAAATGGAGATCGCAAACGGAGTTTCAAGCCGGTGGCGGTAAAGTTTTCACCCGGCGTGAGCGCAATCGCCACATCACCGATGCGGATCACTCCCAGCGTCAATTCTAAAGAAGACCGGGCTGTTTCTCCCGCATTGAGTATCCTTAAACCCTCTTCCAAATATTGGTTATGGACACCGACTAAGGCAATTTTGTCTTCGACTGAAAAATGTTCAGGCAAGTTGATTCCGCAAAACCAGGTTGCCGCAGGATCGTGCCTTAATTCCTCTATAAAGGTTCGTCGGTCTTCCAATGCTTTTTCGATTTCTGCTCGTGTATACATCGGTCGGCAATTCAATTCGATTGTGCGCCATTTGAAACCAAACGGTTCCGCGCGGACCTGAACGAGGTTGCCCATCGCCTCAGCCGCCGCCCGGCCCAGACGCGTGCCATTCTTTTTGGCCTGTTCGGGAGTTCCGAAGATGTGATGACAGTTCACGTCTCCGCAAAATCCTTGCACGAACATTGCCGGAACACCACCGATGGCCTCCTCAACGTACTCCCGGGCCGTTCCCACCCAATCTGGCGAAATTATTTTGTCGTTGATCATCGTTGCGGGATGAGAGCAAAAGTTAAAAATTGCTCCCATCGGTTTGCCATCGGTGTCATCGAACCGCAAAAGACTGATTGTCGGATCGAAAAATTTTCCGCTCTGCAGGCCTTCGGAATGATGCCGGCTGAATTTTACACCTCCATTCGGCATCGGAAAACGTGTGTTGTAACTCATCGTGTCACAAAAACCTCGGCCGGTCCAAACCGTCGCCGGCTGCATACGTTCGATGGCCGCTTCTGCCGCATTGATGTAACTGTTGAGCAACCGTTGCCTTTCCGCCCGACAAAACTCTGGGTCGAACTGCCCGCGCTCGGTGATGGCGGACCCGCCCGGGAGGTTGGAACCTGGTAAAGAACCACTGGAATGGGTCTGACTGGTGGACCAGACGATTTGTTCCCGGGGCATCCCGAGGGCCGCGCCCACTTCATCGCGTAGCACGTTGGTCCCCGGAACACTATCACCACAGAGATCCGATCCGAACCAGATCAATCGGCGATCGTCCTGTTCAAAGGCAATACATCGAGCCAACAACGGCATATCCAATTCGGTCATGGAGGGAGTTGTCCCCCAGGCGCCAAATTTCGGATGAAATCGGGGAGTTATATCGAAACCAACCATTCCGACTTTTAGCTTACTCATAGTTCAGATCTTTCATTGTTTTCATTTGATCGAGCTAACTGTCTAAGAGGTCGACTGTAGCTCCGAAAGCATTTCAACACTGGCCTTGAGGATTCTCTCAACGGTTCCTTTGGCCGGTGCCAGGCGAAAGCCGTCGATATAAACCATTTTCCAGAAGGTGTCTGTCTCGTATCCGCCGCGATCGATTTCCGCGTCATCGCCAATGTATCCGAATAGCCCGTTCGTGTCGCCACAGATCAACGTATGTGCGAATGGAGATCGCAGTCGCAATTGCATGCCGGTGGCGGTAAAATTCTCGCCCGGTGTGAGCACAGCCCCTACATCGCCGATGCGGATCACTCCCATCGTCAATTTCAGAGAAGACCGGGCTGTTTCTCCAGCGTTGATCATCCGCAAACTTTCTTCCAAATATCGGTTCTGGATACCGACAAGGGTAATTTTTTCTTCGACTGAAAAATGTTCAGGCGCATTGATTCCACAGAACCAGGTTGCCGCAGGATCATGCTTTAACTCCTCAATAAAGACTCGCCGCCCTTCCAGTGCTTCTTCGATTTCTCCCCGCGTGTACATCGGCCGGCAATTCAATTCGACTGTGCGCCACTTGAAATCAAACGGTTCGGCGCGGACGGGAATGAGGTTGCCCATCGCCTCGGCCGC
>JAJFLT010000262.1 GCA_021772555.1 Opitutales bacterium
CCTGAAACCCGAAACCTGACACCTTCCTCCTCCTCCCCGACACCGCATAACCACCATGTTCAATTTTCGCCACGCCCCCTCCCTCGCCCTCTTAGTGTTAGTGGTTCTTCCGCCTCTGCCGGCGGCAGACGAGCAGATTGAGACGAAAATTCTACCCGGGCTCGTGGTGACGGCAAAGGTAAGCGGGCGTGTTTTTTTTGAGTTCAAAGGACAATCCTACCGGGTCAAAAAACATACCAAAGCGGTGCAGGGAGTGGTCGTTAACGCCCATCCCAAAAGTAGCGTCGTCCTGCTCTTGGCCAACGGGACGGCCATCGCCCTGCAAGGTCCCGCCAAATTAAAAATCGACCGCTTTCTGGTCGAAGCCTACAACCTGCCGCCTGTCCCCTGGTCGCGCATAAAGAAAGAACCTGGTTCCTCCGACACAGTGCTGCGATTGGATTACGGGAATGCCGTTATCGAGACAAAGGTTCTGCACGAGAAATCCGGCTTCATCGTCAATACGCCCTTTGGAGACGTCAGCCCGATCCCCAACGATTATGGTTTTAAAACCCTCTTCCGAATTCGCTACAGCGATGATTACCCCATGGTGGCAACCTGGGAAGGCCTCGTGGAACTGACCTCGCCGGAACACCAACCACGGATTGTGGCCCGCGACGAGCAACTGTTCGTGCACCCCGAAAAAGGCCTCCTTCTGGCCCACGGCCTGACCGCTAGCAACGTCCGCCATTTCGAGCAAACCATGGCTGAATTGCAAAACACCCAAAACCGCTTTCGCTTTAAGTAGGGACGACAAAATCATACTCCCGCCCTTGATAACCAAACTGACTTATGCTTAACTAGTGCATCGTCCGATAAATATTGTTATTATCTTTATCTGTAACGCCTCCAGCATTGATCCTGAATGAGCATAAGTTCGATATTTACGGAATATTCAGGACGATGCACTAGTGTAATACGCGTTCAATAGAATAATTGCTATCACCGCTAAAACTGGGAGACTCTATATGCGATCATTACCAGGTAACCGAAAATTAGCCACCATTGCTTTTGCGCTGATGGGGATTATTGCACCCATCAGCATCATCGCGCAGGAGCCGGATCAGACAAATCCACCCAAAATTGCCGGCCCGATACCGGAGGGTGGATTCACGCTGCCAACTTTTCCACCGCCATCGACACCGGGTCCATCACTGCCAAATTTTCCCCCGCCACATGAAAGACATCCTGCCGAACAACCACTCACTCTCAAGGTGAATCCTGTTCCGGTTGTTTCAGTGCCTTTCGCGGTTATGGCTGGCACGGAGCATACTGTGGTTGCTTCAGCCTGCTACTTGATAGATGGGTCGCACTTAGCAAAGGGGGTCGAGCTCAGGCCTATCACCATTTCTTCACCTGATGCCAGTATCGATACCCAATCGGATAATGACCGCATAACCAGTGGAGGCGATACCGGTGACCCCCATCCCCCGGAAGGGGCAATGCCGCCTCCGCTACCGGAGGGTGGGTATAATATTCCTTCACCGCCGACTGGCCCCCCGCCCGCCTCGCGGCCTCCCGTGGCAAGACCCGCAATAATACCAACCCAGGAGGAACTCGATGCAGCCTACCAGCGGGGAATCGAACAAAAGGAGCGAGAGCGAGCGGAATGGGAGGCGGAACGCAACCGGCCCCAACCGCCGCCGGAACCCTATGCAAGGAGCCATTTTGAAGGTCGTTTTCCCGGAGCCATCGTCATCGACGACGTATACACCCCCAATGAAGGGGAAAACGTTTTTACCCACAAAGTCGTCCTGCAAACCCGAGGAGGCCTGCGGCTTGTGCTCATCGAGTCCTCCATTTTGCGCGACCCGGAGACAGGCGAGGAGCTCATTCTATCCGAGAGCGCGGTAGTGGCGAACGAGCTCATGGTAAAGAAACAACCGGAAGCTTCACTTGAGGAGTTTACCGATTTTATCAACGCCCAGGGTGGCACGATCGAAAGACGCATTGGAAGACGCGGCAATTATCTCGTCACCGTTGAATATGCAGGCCCCGATACCCTCTCGGACGCATCGGCCAGGTTTAAATCCAATCCTGAATTGGTCCTCGATGGGGAATACAGTCATATTGGTTTTACCACCACATCCATTGGCTCTCCCGTCCAAATAATTACCTCAACGGGAATAATTATCACACCTGACACGACACGAACCCTAGAGTCCAATTTCGATGTTCAAGCAGGTACTGCCAGCATAACCGGCGAAGGCAACACATCGTATTTATGGGAAGACGGGCAGGACTTGGGCATAGGCGACGGCTGGATGGGCCTGGATTGGTTCGGATCGTTCAGCGATGCTCATTATCCGTGGATTTGGCACGAAGCTCACGGGTGGTGGTTCTCGGATGCCACGAGCACCACCTCGCTCTGGTTCTGGGATCTTGAAATGGGTTGGATAGCGACTTCGGAAGATTCCTACCCGGCGATTTGGCGGCATAGGGATCGCGTATGGCTCCTGCTAGAGTATGACCAAGCCACCGATGGCCGCGATTTCTTCAACTCGGCCACCGAACAAATGGAGTTCATCCCCTTTTCCCTGGAAGGCGAAGCCCCAACAGGAACACCGCCCGATACACCGTAAAATTTCGATGCACTGAATATGTGCGACACCTGAAGAGATGGACAAATTCTATCGAGAAGGGAAACAGATGGATGAAATTTCGAAATCCGATTGCATTGATGTTACTTCTGGTTTCATTTGCGCACGCGATTCCTCTGCGCGGGGAAGAAGTCACCTTGGTCAAAGACATTGAGGATGCTGGAATCGGAGGGTATAAGGGAAGTCCCGTCACCCTTAATGGGTATCTTTATTTTTTTGGCGAAGATTTTGCCCACGGGGTCGAGATATGGAAAAGCGACGGTACGACCGAGGGGACGGAACTTTTCGCCGATATCAGGAAAGGACCGCAAAGTAATTTCGCACGACCCGGTGCGGTTGACGCCGATTACCGCGTACCTGAATTGGTTCGCGTGGGAGATTATATTTTTTTCCCGGGAAACGACGGCGAGGATAACAAAGGCTTGTGGAAAACCGATGGCACCATCGAGGGGACGCAACCGGTGAAGAATTTCCCGTCGGATAAATGGGGCTCAAACCTATACAGTTTAACCGATGTCGCCGGAAACCTCTATTTTACAGCTTATGGGGATCGGGAATTATGGTTTTCGGACGGCACCGAGGAAGGCACCATTCTTTATATGGAAGCGGACGCCGAAAACGCTATGGAGAACTTCGAGCGTTTAACCAACGTAAACGGAGAATTGTTTTTCTTCACCAATAACAGCCATAAAATGTGGAAAACCAGCGGCCCCCAGACAGCCGCCATTGAATTGTGGGATTTCGAGGATCATCACGTCAACTTTGTTGGCGCACCCAATGATGATGATGATAATGGATTCCTGTATTTCGCGACCACCGACGGTAGAAACGACCAAATGTGGAAAACCGACGGCACCGTAAATGGCACGGCGCCTGTTGAAAATCCAGGCCTGTCCGAATTCGGACCGATTCTGCAAACAGCTGATAATATTTTCTTCGTGGCAGACTCTCGCGAAACCGGCGAAGAGCTATGGGTCACTGACGGCACCGATAATGGAGCGCAGCTCTTCGCTGACGTTAAACCCGGCAGAGGTAGCGGACATCCCCGCAACCTTATTCTTTTTTCTGGAGAACTTTTTTTTACCCCTTTTGACGTTGCGTCAGGATATGAACTTTTTCGATCTGATGGAACCCCTGAAGGAACACATCTCGTCAAAAATATTTATCCGGGTAAAAAAAGCGGCGTGGGCGGCACCATGGTAGTATTTGGGGACTATCTATATTTTCAAGGTTCTGAACCCACCAATGGAGTAACCCTTTGGCGCACTGATGGCACGGAGGATGGGACCATGCTGTTTCACACGATCAACGATTGGACATATGGTTCGGGTCCCAACCGCATTGCGATCACGGAAAATCATAAATTTTTCAGGGCCTATGCCGGGGAACCGCGCGAAGATATTTGGATGTCGGATGGAACAAATGAAGGAACTGTTCGAATAAGGGAATTCGTGCATAAAAATGTTGGAACCTCATTTAACTTCTTAACTAATGTCAATGGGGTCATTTTTTTTCGGGCACACACCGAGGAATCAGGCTTTGAGCTTTGGAAAACCGACGGCACACCAGAGGGAACGGGCTTGGTCATGGACATTGTTCCGGGACCGGATCATTCGAACCCTTTTCCTTTGGGACAGTATGATGGCATTTTGTATTTCGAGCTTACGTATGATGATCCAAACGGTGAACTTTGGAGAACCGATGGAACAGAGGAGGGAACCTGGGCAGTTAAAAGCACCTGGGGCGATCTGGTCGAAGTGGATCCCCTAAGATTTCAAGTGGCCGATGGCACCTTATTTTTCTTGATAGGAAATCGAGACAGTTTTAGCCCAAGGCGGCGTCAATTATGGAAAAGTGACGGCACCCCGGAAGGAACGGAAGTGGTATTAGTGCCTTTTGAAGACCATTTGGTGGGATATAATACAAGAATGAAGGCCTCCGGTGGTCAGGTCTTTTTTTACGAAACGTTTGGCGAAATTCACGAGGGGCTTTGGCGCACGGATGGAACCGCTGAAGGAACCTATCAAGTCAAGGATATCAATCCCGGCCCGGATGATAGTTATTTAACGGATCTGACCGATATAAACGGCACTTTGTACTTCCGCGCTTACACCGGGACTCATGGTAATGAATTATGGAGAAGTGACGGCACCACAGAGGGTACTTACATGGTCAGGGATATCTATCCGGGTCCACTTCCGGAATTTGAAGATCCCGATAACTTGAATCAAAACATCGATTTTGAACAAGGCGACCTGGTTTATTCCAATGGCTACATCTATTTCCTGGCGGACGATGGCATTCATGGGGGCGAGCTTTGGCGGACCGACGGCACGGAAGAAGGAACCACGCTGGTGTGCGATATCAATCCCGGCCCGGGAGATTCCTTCCCCTTTAACGTGACCGATGTCAATGGGGAGGTTTATTTCATCGCCTATCCTCACAAAAAACAGAACCAACTTTGGAAAAGTGATGGCACGGAAGCGGGAACGGTGCACATAGCTAACCTGAATTCGGCGCCGGGATTCGATTGGGTGTCTCATTTCCCGGCAAATCAATTCGTATCCTTCAAGGACCAATTATATTTTGTCAATTACCGGAGAGAAACGGGGTTCGAGCTTTACACCTTAAAAAGGACGGAGGCCGACCACTACTTCCCCCTCTCGGTGGATATCGGCCGTGGCTGGCGGAAGAGCGATTGGCTGGGAGTCTTTTTCACTCCCAACTTGCCGTGGGTTTGGCACAACGAGCACGGGTGGCTCTATTTCCCCGAGAGTGAAAGTGGCGACCGATGGTTCTGGGATTTGGCACAAGGTTGGTTATGGACCTCGGAAGACCAATATCCGCTCATGTATCGCTACAATGATGACAGTTGGCTTTGGTATCGGGTCGCCTCCACCGATCCGCGCATTTTCCAAAACTACAAAACCGGACAGATGGAGGAAATCGCAAGGTCCGAATAAGAATGATTGCCTAAGGGAACCGGAAGAGTAGTCTTATTGTCTCTCCGATCATTGTAACTTCAAACTGTATCAATCCCTATGGAATCCAATTATCCCGATCTTACCGTGCGCCCTCCTCGCGGACCTCGTGTCCGTTTGGGTGGTTTTGTTTGCCTGCCGCGTATTCTTGACAAATGCCGGGCCGTTCTGGCGGGCAAGAATGGCGAATATAATTACGACTGTCCCATGGACCAGCGTTTTTTCTCTTTTGCCGGTATTGCGTCCGACGACCTTAAGGCGCAGGTGGCCAGCGGCAAGGGTGACGGAGAAATTTTGGGCTGGGTTTTGGAAAATATGCGTTCGGGCATCACCGAGGCCGACATTCGTAACTGGTCCGAGTACATGGAGCCGCGCAGCCCGTCCGATGTGGAATCACGGGAATTTTTTCAAGGCATACATTCGGAAACTGCGCCTCAACGCGAGGATATTGCCACTTGGTTCGATCTTCTCGATATCGACGATTATGTCTCCTTCGGGGGCCAGCCATGATCGGCTCCGCGTGAACCGCCTCTTTGCTTTACTCCTCCCGGGATTGATCGCCTTTGCCCTGCCGTCCGCAGTGATGGCGAACGATAACGGATTTACACTCTCCGGGCAGGTCTTGCGTCCACCGGAAGAGGGCGGACGTATTGTTCTCAAGCGCAATCATGTCCTCGCCCGCAGGATGACAACCCTGCAAACCATCGAACTGGATGAGGACGGTTTTTTCGAGATTAGATTCGAGGACCAACCCGGCATATTCGAGGTCGATTTTTATGGCCTGAAAAAAGTGCCTCTGGCTCTCGATTGCGGACAATCCGTGCACATTGAGCTGTCCATGGATGATCTGCAATCGGAACCCGCAGTCACCGGTTCGGCCGATACCGATTTGCTCCTGGCCTATGAGCGATTTCGCCGGGAGTCCTTCCAGCGACTGGTCATTCCGGCCCGTAGAGAAATGCGAAATTTGCAGCAGCAGGAGGCACCCGACGAAAAACTGCTGGCCGAGCTTACCGCCAAAGAGATTGATAGTTACGACCGGCACCAGGATGAATTGCTGGAGTTTGCCCGCAAAAACATGGGGCACTCGATAGCCATTTATGCCGCCGCCCTGCGATGGGATGCGGAGCAAGACCTCAAGGTCATGGCAGAGATCGGAAAACAATTTCAGGGAGCGCACCCAGATCTGGAAATTTCCAGCAAATTGAATGAAACCGTGCGGGGTTTTCAAAGGGTGGCGCTCGGGGCCACGGCATCGGAAATTCAATTGCCTGATTCGAGCGGCCAAATGCAACGCTTGTCCTCAAGGCGTGGAAAAGTCGTATTGCTCGATTTCTGGGCCTCCTGGTGCCCGCCCTGCCGGGTGGAAAACCCGAAATACGCGCAATTATTCGAAAAATACCGCGACCGGGGTTTCTCAATATACAGCGTTTCCCTGGATACAAATCGGGTGCCGTGGCTTAAAGCCAGCGACAGGGACGGCATTGCCTGGACCAATGTCTCCGACCTCACGGGATACAATTCTCCCGCCGCCAAAGACTATAGTGTAAATGCCCTGCCGGTAAATTTTCTGCTCGATGCAGAAGGCCGTATTATTGCAAAAAACCTTCGCGGAGAAAAATTGCGGCTCAAAATCGCCAGTCTTCTGGGTGAGTGAAAATTGAGTAGGTCACGCCTCTTCCCGGAAGTTGGGCCCGATCAATTCTTTTAAGAAATTCTCCGTGGCCCATTCGGCTGCTCCGGTGTATTTTTTCAAAAATTTCTCACCAGCACCAATTTTCACCCGATCCTCGGTCCATTCCGGTGTGACCACTGTGGCCATCAAGGCGAAAGGGCACTGCGGGTGGAGCTTGAGCGCTTTCCACCAGTTGCCGGGAATGGGGACAACAAATTTTTGACCAGCCTTCAGGTCGCTGCCCAACACCTGGTGGTTGACCTGCCCATCCGGGCCAAAGGTGTAGTAATCCACCGGTCCTCCCTGACACAAAATATGGGTGTCGTCGGCCGAAAGCCAATGCAGGTAGTTGATGGGGTATTCTTTGGTCAGGAGATAATAGATTGAGTTTCCGGCGGCCAATTGGCGGTCGCTCCCGGCCTCAGCAACCATAATTTTCGATCGGGCTATGCGGGTGTAGAGCCCCGATTCACCGGGAAGAACTTCCAACCCAAGCTCGCGCGCAAAGTCCTCGGCATCGTAGTGAAATATTGACATCGTCTATACCGGTATTTCCGGCAATTTCCAGGTCGTGACAAGCAGGAAATAAATAGAACCGATCTCAAATTCGCAGATGACGATACAGAGAGCAATTATCTGCGAATTTGAGATCGGTTCTAGATAAAAAACTGGAATAATTAATACTAGGAAGTAATCTTGATGGAAACCTTTTTTAGAAATCCAACAAATGAACGACAGAGACGAGATATTTACCCGAATAAGGCAGGCGCTTGACCCCGTGGCGGAAAAAACCACCTATCCGGATTGGGATGATTCACTGGTGATATCGCGAGGTTTGGAAGAATTTTCGTCCTTATGGGAAATGTTTTGCCATAAGATGAGGGAAGTTAATGGCAACCCGCTGGAGGGATTTGAGGCATTGGGTGCGTTTCTTAAAAAAAAGGGTCAGACGGTTGGCTACTGCGACCCCGACATCGCCAGCGAATTGACTGGTTTGCCCGCCTTTGAGGGTATCGAGTTGGCGACCGCCTATGATCGGGAACGGATCGAAGATTACCAGTTCGGCATCACTCGGGCAGCCGGGGCCATCGCCGAAACCGGCACCATCATTCTGAAAGATAAGTCCACCTCCGCCCGTCTGGGCGCCCTCACCCCTTGGACTCATGCCGCCATTCTGGACCCGAGAAATTTATGGCCCAATGTCCCCGCGGCCCTCCAGCAGTCGCTGAATGACGACCCCTCCGTTATTCTTGTAACCGGGCCCTCCAAAACCGCCGACATCGAGGGGGTGCTGATCGAAGGCGTACATGGTCCGGGTGTGCAAATATGCTGCCTGGTGCCTGCCGGGGCTGCCTCAACAAATACCTGAAGATTGACCCGATTATACTTGGATTCCCTCAACATTCATGGGACATTAGGGGAACTAGGCAGGCATTTGCCCGATTTTTCAATTAATTTCAGGAGACTATAACCATGCAAAAAGTACTATATCCCATCATCATTGCGGTTGTCATTTTAGGCTTCATGGCCACGCGATTTTACAAGACCATTCCGGCCGGTTATGTGGGCGTAGCGTCTCTTTTCGGCAAAGTACAGGACGAAGCTTTCCCGGAAGGTCTCGAATTTCCCGTTAATCCTTTTTATGAATGGTCCATATTTGATGTCCGGGAGCAAACCATAGAAGAGACCGCCAAGGTGCCCACCCAGGATCAATTACAGACCCAGGTCGATGTCAGCGTGCAATTTCGTCTCAACGGCCAGATGGCGCCATTGATCCGGCGCGACAGCGGGACCTTTTCAAGAGCCGTGCAGGTTCACCTGATTCCTAAACTCCGCTCTCTTCTGAGGGAACAAGGAAAATCCATCAGACGGGCGGAGGACTTCTTTCTGGAAGAAACCCAGGCCAATCTACAAGCTTCACTCGAGGGGGGATTGCGGGAGTTTTTAAGCCCCAAAGGAATTGAGGTGCAAGCGGTACTCCTGCGTGCTATTAATTTACCTCC
>JAJFLT010000263.1 GCA_021772555.1 Opitutales bacterium
CGGCGCGTGCCCGGTGTCCTCGCCATAACGGCCCTCCTCAGCCTCATCCCAGTGCTCGGGTTGGTCCCCGGGATCATCTACTATCGGCTCCGACTGGTGGCCCCCTTCCGCCAATACATTCCCCGCGGGCGCAGCCTCGCCCTTAAATGGATGATCCGCCTCTTTTTCTTCGTCCTCATTGCCCTGCAATGGATCCCCGGTCTGGGTGGCATCGTCGTCCCTGCCATGGCACTGACCAGTTACACAGCCTTCCACAACCAATTCAAAAAACTAGCCGAAATCGAGTGAGCATTTCATCCGCTCCGAACGCCTTTTAGATCAATCCTTTTTGGCGTTTCTTTTCCAGGATCTTTTTGAAGGACACGTCCCCGGATACTTCCGCAAATCCGGGCATTTTTGCCAACCAGTCGTAAACCGTAGAGGATAGTTCGGGGGAAAGCCGCGCCGGTTCCTTGAGGACGCGCTCGAAGGCGGCCATCACCTCTCCTGCAACCCAATCCGTGACCGCCGCCGCGCTCTGGCAACTGCGGTTCTCATTATAATGCTCAAGCGGGTAATCGGCGTAATTCTGTGATGCGACCAGTGCTTGATAACGCTCATGCACATCCAGGATCACAACTTCGGTGCGGGGAAAATGGCTGACCATTGGGTTCCAAGGGTATTCGAACCGACCGGCCCCGGCGTTGCGCAAATCCGTCCGCAGGATGACCGACGGTATATCGGCAAACTTGGCAAACATGTATTCAACTACGGTTCCGCTATCGAGTTCGGTCCCATCGAAGTTGAACAATGCCAGGTCGCAATCGACCAAGAGCTTCAAGTCGTTGTCCCGAATGTCCTGTGCGGACATCGCCCCGCTTTCGAAATTCTGGGGCAACAGGCACAAAAACCTCCCCTCGGATTTCTCCGTAATCGCCGTGGCCAACGCGGCGTTTCCGGCCAAATCTTTGTGATCGAATAAATCTCCGGCAAAATAAATCGTATAACTCATAAAAATATCTCCAAGAATCGACCGTCTCATGGAATCAAACGCTTTAGGCAAAGGCGAGCCAGTTAGGGGACTAAATGAAAAAAAGGTGACAAATCCTCCTCAGACCGGCAATGTATCTTTTCGCACCCCAACCAAAAAGAGGACACTAAAAATGCCAATTGAAATGAAACAAGAACTGATCACAGACCAGGATGTCGCTTACTACCAGGAACACGGTTACCACATCGGCCCGCAAATCTTCAACGCCCAGGAGGTCGAGGAATTACGACACGAAGCAATCCGCTCCCTCAAAGGTGAGAACGATTTCGATTGCATGCCCTATTTCGGCTTTTCGGGTGATTCCGCGTTCGATCCCGACTCCCAGGAAGTGCAGTTCGCTTTCAACAGTTGGTGGATCAATGCCAAAATGCGCGCCCTCATCCAGTCCGGGGAACTCGGCTACATGGCTTCCCGGCTCCTCGGCTCTCCCGAAATCCGATTGTCACTGCACCAGGTCATCTGGAAATCCGGACAGGCCGGCGATACCTCTCAACAGGAAAAAACCACCGTCGGTTGGCACCAGGACGCCGCCCACTTCACCGTCTTCGATTCGCCCGGCTACGTCTCCGCCTGGATCGCCCTCCAGGATACCGACCCGTCCAACGGCGGCATGAAGATCATCGACGGTTCCAACAACTGGGGTCTGATCAAGGACGCCGCCACATTTTTCAACAAAGACCTCGACGCCCTGAAAGAAAAGTTCCTCCCGGAAGGGAAAGAGTGGGTGGAGAAAGACCTCATCCTCAAGGCCGGTCAAATGAGCTTTCACGACGGCCTCACCATACACGGTTCGCGCGCCAACCTCTCAGACCAACCGCGGCTCTCTCTCGTATTCCACATGACGGCCCAGGGCGCCACCTACAACAAGCACGGCGACTACAACCCCATGGGAGTCCAGATGGGTCCCACCGTCCAACACGGCGACCCCTGCGGCGACCCCTGGTTCCCCAAAATGTGGCCGGTGGGAGGTACGGATAACTAATCGATCATCACGCAGAAAAGCATAGGAATAATAATATTATTACTCATATGTCGATTTCTTAGTGTATTAAAATCAATAATAACCAATTTACTTCTTATCCAGATATGGCAGAAAAGGAATTCTTAAAACATTTTTTACCTGTAGTTGATAATCTCCAAAATATTGATAAAGCGAAGTTATTTCGTAATTATCTTGGTGAAGAATCTTCAGAACCAATTCTTAGCTCAATTTTATTATTAGCCCAGAAAAAATCTAAATTTGCTTTGAAGTATGCAATACACGTCGATACAGAAACTGTTAGACTAATAATTCAGGAATTCAACCAAGTTTTCAACCAGTTAAATAGTTTAGCACAATGTGATAATGATGAATACATCCGTAGTAAAACTAAAGTTATTTTTAACATCAATGAGAACTTAGAAAATATCAATCATCAATTAAGTCCATTTGTTACGGCGGCTCTTGAAGAAAAAGGTATATTTGATGATGAAGAAATCAATGAAAAATATAAATTTACAGTTAAATTAATAAACAATGAAGTAGAAAAGGCGATAAAGAAAATTGATACTG
>JAJFLT010000264.1 GCA_021772555.1 Opitutales bacterium
AAGATCCAATTAATGGTGAAATTGCGCCCGTTTTATTGGGGCTTTTATGCCACCCGCATATACTTGCCGTTCTCCTCGTTAGCCAGGTCTTTCAAAAGACAGCGAAGGAATTTGTTACAGAGGGGCGGCAATTTCTTGCAAATGACAAGCCTTCCAGCAGTCGGCTGGAAAAGTGTCACCCGTTCGCGCAGTGTCCATTTGATGGAGAGTGCAAAATCAAACGGCAATGTGAGAATAAGCGAGTTGGGAATTCTGGCCCACCTGGCAAAAGATTGCCCGGAGGGGAGCAACATTTTTGAAATCGGAACCTTCGATGGCCGGACGACTCTCAACCTGGCCTTAAACTCACCCCCAGCCTGTCGGGTTTATACCCTGGATTTGCCGTCCGGGACGGATACCAAATACGATATTGAAAGTGGAGAAGAGCATTTTGTGAATAAAAAAAACCATCGGCGCCCGGTATGCTAAATATCAAGAGTTGTTGTCGCGCGATGTTTCGAAAATCACTCAGTTAACGGGTGATTCCGCGGGATTCGATTACACTAAACACACGGACCGCTGCTCCCTTGTTTTCGTCGATGGATCCCATGCCTACGACTATGCCAAAGCCGACACCGAAACGGCCCTCAAACTCGTGTCTAAAGACGGGATCGTAATATGGCACGATTATGGCATCTGGCCGGGCGTGACCGCCGCCCTGGAGGAGATCGATAAGGAAAAGGGATTGGGTTTAAAAAATATTAAAGGCACCAGCCTGGTATATTGGAAAAACGAGTAGTTGGCCTAAACCAAGCTCCGACGGCACCGGGTTTGCCAGGTATCTGGACAATACGTAAATATAAACTTCGCTTCCTCCCGTGGAATGGCCATATTGCAGGACTCATTACGGAACAGGCGTATTAAACGACAAAAAACAGAGAAGGAAACAAACGTGATAAATTTGAAAAAAAGCCTCCGCGAAGGCAAATCGTTGATCGGAGCCATTGTCGAACTCGTGGGTATGGATCGAATGCAACTGGAGCGCAGCCTCGAAAAAAGTTCAAAACCTTACGACTTCTTAATGGCGGATAGCCAGCATAGCCCTTTCACCGAACCGGATCTGATAGCCCTGTGTCAAACCGCCGATGAATTATCTATGCCGGTGGTATTCCGTATCATGGACACCAAGCAAATCTACCTGATCGGAAAATACCTCGACCTCGGAGCCGTTGGAATCGAAGTTCCTCAAGTCAACACGCCCCAAACGGCGGCAGAAGCGGTCGAAAAATTCTACTACCCGCCTCTCGGGATCCGCAGTATTGGCGGCAATTACCGCGCCCCGCTCGGCTTCGAAGACAAGAACGAGCACTTTGCCTATACGGACTTATGGAACCAAACCGGGCTTCTCATGGTCCAGGTGGAAACCGTACGGGCCGTGATGGGTTCCCAAACGCTGGCCCGGCCAGGTATCGATTGCCTCTCCTTCGGGCCCGTTGACCTGATGCACGACGTGCACTTCAATCCCCACCCCCAACTAACCACTCTGGACGACTGCGTCCGGCACGTGGTCAAAGAACTCGAAGACACCAACACTGTCGTTTGCTTTCGTCACGGGAAACCGGAAAACCGTCAAAAATACCTCGACCTCGGAGCCCGCATCCTCCTCGAAAGACCGCCCGCTTAATTGAATACTGGATTAAGCGGAAGTATCTACCAAAGCCTCAAAATTCTTCTCAACTATCCGGAAGTTCTGATTGTAAGTTGGCGGCCGTCGGCGTAGGCGATGGAGCACCACCAAAGGGTTCTACCATTGTTTCGGGTTTGTGGAGAATTTTTTCCCGCAGATCGCTTAAAAGGGTATAGATTACCGGCACCACAAAAAGCGTTAGCAATGTGCTCGTGGTAAGCCCTCCCACCGCCACCACGCCGAGCGGGCGGCGGCTCTCGGCCCCGGCTCCGAACCCGATGGCGATGGGCATGATCCCCGCGATGGTGGAAAAACTGGTCATCAGAATGGGGCGTAGGCGGATACGCCCGGCGGCCACGATGGCCTCAAAGGTTTCCAGGCCCTTGGCCCGCTGCTGATTGGCGAACTCTACCAACAGGATGGCGTTCTTGGTCGCCAGTGCAATGAGCAGAACGAGACCGATCTGGCTGAATAAGTTCATATTCATGGCCGGAATACGCGGGACCCAGTGAGTCAGGGTCCCAACCCAACTAGGCGCATCGGGCGCGAAATTGGCCCAGCCGTAAAGCATGTTGCCCAGTACGTCCACCTGCCCCAATAGCCAGAGTCCTCCGAAGGCACCGATGGAGGCCAGGGGGATCGTCATCATGACGGTAAAAGGATGCACGAGGCTCTCGAACTGCGAGGCCAGAACCATGAAAACAACCAGCAGGGCCACTCCGATGATGAAGAATATATCCTGCCCGGTGTCGCGAAGCTGGCGGCTCTGTCCGCCCCATTCGTAGCGAACCCCGGCCGGCATGGTTTCCGCCAGGACGGCTTCCACCCGCTCCATGGCGGTGCCCAGGGGCATGTTCATGGGCGTGCCCTCGAGCGTGATGGAGCGGTAGCGGTTGTAGTGGTAGACGGCGTTGGGCCCGCCATTGGACACGAGATCGACCACATTGCTCAACTGGGTTAACTGGCCCGCATTGTTCCGCACGTAGAGCCGTTCGACATCGCCGGGTGTCAGCCGGGAATCGCGGTCCAGTTGTACCATGACATCGTATTCCTTGCCTCCGCGCTTGATTTTACTCAAATCCAGTCCGCCAAAAAGTATTTGCAGGGTCTGCGAAAGCTCCTCAATGGAAACGCCCAGAACCGCCGCACGGTTGCGATCTATTTGCACGAACAATTCCGGTTTGTTGAGTTGATAATTGGGCCGCAGATTGCCCAGGAAACCTTCTCCCCGCAGCCGGTTGGTCAACTCACCCGCGAATTCATTCAATTCTTCCAGATCGTGATGCTGCAATACCAGTTGAAAAGGCTGCCCAAAACCCCCGCTGATGGCCTTGGGAATATTGGGAAAAGCAATGGCCCCTTCGATCTCCCCGAAAAAACGCGCCCCGATACCATTGGGGCCTTTGACAATATCCTGCACCGAGCGGTCGCGCTCATCCTTGAATCGGGCAAACATAACCCCGAAGTTGGATTGCCCCGGACCGTTGAATGGTAATGCCACAGCCGCAAAATAGCCCTCTACTTCCGGTACCTCGGATATGATTTTCTCCATCTTCTGGACCATGCGATCGGTGTATTCGCTCGTCGCCCCTTCCGGCGCCAGGGCAATGCAAAAGAGATTTCCCTTGTCCTCTTCAGGTAAAAAATCGCGCTCCAGTTGGTTGTAAATGTAATAGCTCCCAACCATTGTCATGACGATCAATACGACCACGCTGGGACGGTGGCGGAGGGCGAATCGAAGGAGTTTGACATAAACCCGCGTAATCCCGTCGAGGCAACCCTCGAAAAAGAGAAAAACCCGGCCATGTTTCTCCTTTTCCACCGGCCTTAGAAGCCGGGAAGAAATCATCGGAGTAAGGGACAGCGCGATAAAGGACGAAATTACCACGGAACCGGCCAGAGCGATGGCGAATTCAATGAAGAGCCGGCCAGTCAGGCTGGTTTGCAGCGCCATGGGCAAAAAAACGGCCACCAGAGCCAGGGTCGTGGCAATGACCGCGAATACGATCTCCCTCATTCCCTGGAAAGCAGCATCCATCGGCTTCATGCCCTCCTCGATATGGCGGTAGATATTTTCCAGCACCACGATGGAGTCGTCCACCACCACCCCGATGGTAAGAATAAGTGCCATCATGGTAACAATGTTGATGGAAAAACCGAGCAGCGAAAGCAGGGCAAAAGTCCCGATAATGGCGACCGGAATGCTGATTACCGGAATGAAAGTCGAGCGGACGTTGCGCAAGAAAAGAAAAATGGTAACGATTACCAGAATAAACGCCACCCCCAGAGTTATCCAGACTTCCCGTATGGCCCTCTCCACATAAACGCTTTCGTCGTAGGCGATAAAATACTCGAAACCCTCAGGCATGGTGGCGGACAGGCGCTCCATCTCCGCCTTGATGCCTCGCGCCACCTGGATGGTATTGGATTTGGATTGTTTGATGACACCCAGGCCGATGGCCGGTTTGGAGGTGTAACGGGCCACCGTGCGTTCATCCTCAACCCCTCTCTCCGCTCTGCCAATATCGTGCAGCCGTATGAGGTTGGCCCCATCTTCGCGAATGACCAATTTGTTGAACTCCTCCACCGTTTTCAGTTCGCCCTTGGTCTGAATGGCCAGTTCCCGCTGCCGGTTTTCAACCCGGCCGCTGGGCAATTCGATATTTTGACTCCGCAAAGCATCCCGCACATCCAGCACCGTGACCCCACGCGCCGCCATTTTTTCCGAATCGAGCCAGAGACGCATGGCGAATCGTTTGCTCCCTCCCAGGATGACATTGCTGACTCCGCGCACGGTCTGCAATGGATCCTTGATGTTGTCCTCGGCATATTGGGAAAGCTCCATCGTAGTGCGGTTGTCACTAAAAACCGCCACCCACAAAAAGGGCCTCGCGTCGCCATCCTGTTTGGCCACCACCGGCTCTTCCACCTCCTCGGGAAGACGACCGCGAATGCGGGCTACGCGGTCGCGCACATCTTGGGCGGCCAGCTCGATATCCCGGGAAAGATGAAACTCGATGGTGATGCTGCTGACCTGTTCACGGCTCTCCGAAGACATGATCTTGATGCCCTCGGTGGTGTTGATAACCTCTTCCAGTCTTTCCGTGATTTCCGTTTCCACCACCTCGGCGCTGGCCCCCGGGTAAACCGTCAGAACGTTGACGATGGGAGGATCGACATCGGGGAGTTCCCGCACCGGCAATCGGCTCAGGCCGATCAATCCAAACAAAATCAGGGCCAGGCTCATCATGGAGGCAAAGACGGGCCGCTTGATGCAGATTTCCGGCAGTTTCATTTCGAGATTTTGTATTTAGGGGTTAATGGAAAATTATTTTGTGGGGAAGAAAAGGCCAGTCTGAATCACTCAGGAGGCCCCGCTATCGGCAGCGTCGGTTTGGGGATTGACGGGGGTTCCGGGGCCGACTTTCTGGTGACCCTCCACGATGACCCTTTCACCCGTGCTGAGCCCTTCCAAAATCTCCACCGCGCCCTCCAGCCGGATCCCGGAGCGAACATTGCGCACTTGAGCCAGGTTCTCGTCGTCAACCACCATTACAACCGCGCTGTCGGCCTGCACAATAAGGGCGGACTCCGGAATGACCAGAGCATCCTCCTTGACCTGCAGGACGAGTTTAAGGTTGCCGAACATACCTGGCTTGAGGACCCCTGATTCGTTATTAATAAAAGCGCGCACCAACACATTGCGGGTCGTCACCTCCACCTCCGGGGAAATGAAATAAACCTCTCCGGTAAAAGTGCGCTCGGGATAAGCCGCCACCTTAATATCGATCCGCTGACCGGTCTGCAATTGCCCGATGAAGCGCTCGGGGACATCGAAATCCGCTTTGATGGGGTCCATATTGACTAACACGGTCATGGATTGGCCCACCTGCACGAACTGGCCCGGACTCACCTCACGGTAACCGACCACGCCGTCGAAAGGGGCCAGTATACGGGCATCTTTAAGTTCCCGCTTGCGCAGTTCCAGGGTAGCGGCGGCGGCATCGAGATCGCCGATGGACTGGTCATAGGCCTGCTCTGAAATGGTCTTGGTCTCCAGCAGGGACTTATTGCGGTCGCGATTGGTTCGGGCCAGGGTAAAATTGGCCTCCGCCTCTGCCAGGCGGGCGCTTAATTTTTGATCGTCCAGAGCCACCAAAAGCCTGCCTTCTTGTATGGAATCGCCCTCCTCGAAATGGATCTGGCGGATCAACCCGCTGATTTCACTCTTGATTTCCACCCTTTCGTTGGGGGTCAGCGAACCCACCAAATCGATGACCTCGGTCACTTCTTGCTGGACCACCGGCGCCACCACAACATTGACCGCAAATACTTCCTGCGGCCCACTGTCCCCACCGCCACCGCAACCGGAAAATAGCATCGCTGCCGACGCCAGGACCAGCGCTCCGCAGGCGGCCAGATATGGGTATAACCGAATTTTTAGCAGGATATTCATAAGCAATGGGAGGGGTTCTACCGTTTCTGCAGCCATCGATAAAGGCTACTGGGTTCGAACTACCATTAATCAATCATAAAAAGCGCATAGTAGAGAATATAAGCGCTAAAGCAAGAAATTCGGCACCTTCACAATGAAGTCCTTACGGGGGAACAGATAACCGCCCCAAAAGATATACCGGAACCATCCCCGAGGTAAATTCAGGAATAGATACCGGAAACTCTTTAAAATAGAGAAAAGCCGGTCAAGCCGCCAGCTCACTGGAGGCGGCCGCGATCATAACGCTGGCCAGGAGACTATAGGCTTCCTCCCATGCCTCTCGTACCGGCTGGGTAAAATTTTCCCCCAATCCCTGCCCCAGAGTCCAGATGAGGGCCTGCCCGACAAATTCGTAGTGCTCCTCTTTGGTCCCGTAGGCAACGTGCTAGCGACCCATTTTCTCGACCACCGGTACCAGAATTTCCGGACTTTCCAGGTTCTTCACCACAAAAGCCAGGCTGGCCATCAATTTGCGACCCTGGACGGATCGCTCCGTCTTGAAAAGAGGCTTAACCGAGGGCGCGATCTCAAACAGGCGTGTATAAAACAAATCTGCCGCCGTCTCGGCGATCGGCGCGACTTTTTGGAAACTCTCTTTAACGTATCGAATTTGTTCTGGTGTCATGGTAGAATTTTCCGGGTTGTGCCGGACGCTCTAACGTCCGCTTTAATAGTGTCAAACGGTAATTAACAACAGATGTTAATTACTCGCCCTTGAAAGATCGGTCCTCGATATCGCCGGTTTAACACTTTTTTTGAAAACACAGCCTAAAGTCGGAACCGGGGAAATCGAATTATCATATAGAGCTTCTTTAATAGTTACGCGGAAAATAAGGCCGGCATTGTATAGATCGAACAACTAAAGATAACTCCAACCAAAATGAAAATTGCCCTTGTGGATGACTCAGGCTTTTCCCGCAGACGGGTTAAGGCCTATTTGAATCGAATGTTTCCTGACGCCTCGTTCATCGAATGCGCCGATGGAGAGGAGGCTTTGCAACAACTGCCCGGGGAAGATCTGGAATTCGTGGTTCTCGACCTCGTAATGCCGAATATCGACGGACTGGAACTCCTCAAGCGATTTAAGGAGATAGATTTTCAACCGCCGGTTGTAATTCTGACAGCCAACATTCAAGAGATCATTCAAACCGAATGTAGAAACCAAGGCTGTTACGGATTTATGGAAAAACCCGTCAATGAGGAAAAAATTGCCAGCATGGTTCAAGACCTGGGTTTATGAGCGAAAAATCCACAGTCCTGCATGAAGACCTCAAGGAGATTTTCGTCGAGATTATCAACATCGGTCTCGGCAAAGCAGCCGCTGCCTTGTCCGAGCTGACCGAACGCCCGGTCCAGATTACGGCGCCCAGTCTGGAGGTTTTCGGTCCCGGCTCCCTCGATCGGGTGAGTGAACTTGAGTCCATCACTTCGGTGAGGATCCATCAGTCTTTTACGGGCCCGGAATTGGCCGGACAAGGATTGCTCATCCTTAATAAACCCGGCGCTTTGCACATGGCGATCCTGTTGATGGGAGAACCACG
>JAJFLT010000265.1 GCA_021772555.1 Opitutales bacterium
TGACATCGGGCTGAACATAATCGACCAGGTGCCGCGAGCAGATTTCTCCAAAAGCGTATTTGGTAAAGAGTCTTTCCCCGGTGGCTAGCGGTACAGTCGTATGGGCACGCAAATGGGCCAACTCGCCCAGGTCTTCCGCCTGTGTTGGTTCCTCCACGAAATGGGGCCGGTATTGTTCCACCTGAGTACAGAAATCCACTGCCATGGTCGTGGTGGCTTTGCCGTGCAGGTCGATGCAAATGCGGAATTCGTCTCCCACAGCTTCCCGGATGGCTTTGACTCGGGCCACCGCGTCGCGCACCGCGAATTCCGGATTCATGATATTGTCAGGGACGCGGAGCATGCCGGCTTTTCCCGCCGTCCAGCCCGTTTCCTTGGCCTCGAGCCATTTTTGGGCCATCTCTTCGGGAGTGGCATTATTGCCGCCGGGCTTGCCATAAACGCGCACTTTATCTCTGGCTTTGCCGCCGAGCAATTGCCAGATGGGTTGCTCCAGAGCCTGCCCCAGGATATCCCAGAGTGCAATTTCCACCGCGCTGATAGCCGAAGTGATGATGGGGCCACCCCGATACCGAGGCCCGCGATACATGGCTTGCCAATGGCGCTCAATCTCGGTTGGATCCTTGCCCATGAGATAGCGTTTGTGCTCCATGATGGCGTGGGACATAGTCAAACCTTTGGAGGGAAATGTGCCTTCCCCCAAACCAACAATTCCCTTATTGGTATAAATTTTAACGAAAACATAATTTTCGTCACCCCCCTCACTGGCATGAACCAGAAAAGTTCTCAGGTCAGTAACCTTGAGGTTCAGCGGTCTGGCTTTTTCGCGCATTTCGGCCAAAAGATTCGAGGGAGTGGAAATAGCTGTCAATGCAGCCATAGCTGATCCGCCCATTGATAATCTGAAAAAATCTCTTCTCTTCATATTAACCTGGAAATCCTTTCCTAATTTCTAAGGTTCTGGAGCCCTTTTTCAAATAAGGACCAAAGCTTTTTATTACCATTCGTGCCCATCCGTGGTTTTTCGAAACATTAGAGTGTACTTTAAAGTTTGGGATTGGACCATTCAATTAATGGGATTTGCACGACATGACCGAATGAATCAATGTCGATTTTTTGGCAACTTTATTTTCTTGATAATGGAGAGTTTTAGGTTTGAAACAATGTCCATCTTCTTAAACTATAATAATATAGGAATTTTATATTTGAGAGAAAATCCAGAGTGCCAATGTGAAAAACCCCTTTAATGTGTACCATAATTGAGGTATGATTTATGAGTATGAAATTAAAAATTGCACAAATTAAAATCGTGCCGCAAAAGGGCCAGTTAATTGAAAATTTTCAACGATTGACGAACGTTTTAGTGGAAGTCGCTTCTGTTCGACCCGACGTGGTGATTACTCCGGAGTGCTACCTTGATGGATATATAGTTACCGAGGATTCCGTCAGCAAAGAGGGGTTGGCCGATTATGCGATCGATCCCCACAATTCGGAAATGGTTGACGAGATATCGAAATGGGCCGCGGATAATCAGACATGGTTTATTTTTGGATGCATGAGAAAAACGGAAGAAGGCGTCTATAATTCTGCTTTGATATTTAATCGGGAGGGACAATTGGTAGATTTTTATGACAAAACCCATTGTCAGCGTCATGACAAAAAATTTATTTCAGGAAATCACCTGCCCGTGTATGACTCGGATTTCGGCAAATTCGGGGTCCTCATCTGTGCGGACCGCCGATGGCCGGAAACGGTCAGAACTCTGGCCCTGAAGGGAGCGAACGTTATTTTCAATCCAACTTATGGGATGCACAATGACATGAATCTTTGCATGATGCGCACCCGTTCATTTGAAAGTGAAATATTTATCGCATTTACACATGCCAAACAGGCTCTGATCACGTCTCCTTTTGGAGAAATCATTAACAATTCGACATCCCCGGAAGAGAAATTCACAGTCAACGAAATTGATTTTTCGGAAATCGAAAAGAAGCGACAAAAGAGCAGGCATTTACTGGATAGGCGACCCGATCTGTATAAAGTGCATTAAAGAATTGGATTTCTGGAAAAATAAGATTTGATGCAACAGGAATTGATTCCGGTAATTTAATATTCTACTTAGGCCATGCACAGCTATATCATTCGGCGAATCCTCCATATGGTGCCGACATTGATCCTGATCTCGATGGCCAGTTTTATCGTTATCCAACTGCCACCGGGGGACATGCTGACCTCGAAACTGGCCAAGCTTGAAGAGCAGGGGGAATTGGGTTCGGAGAGCGCCTTGGAGCAAGTCGAGGTATTGAGAGAGCGCTACGGTCTAAACGATCCGCTCTACGTACAGTATTTCCGGTGGATCGGGAATATCATCCTACATCTGGATTTTGGGGAATCGTTCACATTCGAAATGGATGTCATCGAGCTATTGTCGGAACGTATGGGGCTGACGCTCCTGATGACCCTAACCACCCTCATATTCACCTGGGTCGTGGCCATTCCGATTGGGGTTTATTCCGCCACCAGACCGTATTCGATCGGTGATTATGGTTTTACCTTTATCGGGTTCGTGGGTCTGGCCACACCCAATTTTCTGCTAGCCCTGGTATTTTTATTCTTCCAAGTGAGCGTATTCGAGGTCCAATCCGTGGGTGGTCTCTTGTCCCCGGAATTTGTGGGCGCCCCCTGGACCCTGGCCAAGGTCAGGGATTTAATGACACATATTTGGGTTCCGGTCATTGTCATCGGAGCCAGTGGCACCGCTTCCATCATAAGGGTGATGCGGGGCAACCTGCTGGACGTTCTTGGGCAGCAGCATATCCAGACTGGCAGGGCCAAAGGATTGAGGGAAGTAAAGGTCATCGCCAAGTATGGGGTCCGCATCGCCATCAATCCATTGGTAAGCCGGCTTGGACTGGAATTACCGAGCCTTCTATCGGGCGCCGTTGTTACCGGGATCGTGCTGGGACTGCCCACTGCGGGCCCTTTGTTTCTAACGGCTCTGACCTCCCAGGACATGTATTTGGCGGGGGCCTTTTTACTTTTGTCTTCCACTTTTTTACTGGTTGGAAATTTATTGGCTGATATAGCCCTTGCCTGGCTGGACCCAAGGATTCGCTATGGATAAGGAAAACCTGAAATCCGTTGAGCGAACCGCTGAACCTCCGGTTATGGAGGATAATGGATCACCAGCCGTTACCGCCAGCTATTCCCAGAAACGCTTGATCTGGAAACGGTTCCTCAGGCACAAAGCGGGTGTGGTGGGCGGCTGCATCGTCGTGTTTCTCGCTTTCAGTTTTCTTTTCGCTGAATTCCTTGCGCCCCACGATATTTCCCGCCGCTACTTTCAGTACGTATATCTGCCCCCTCAAGGCATCCATTTCTTTTCCGAGGACGGCTTTCAGTTGCGGCCTTTTGTTTACGGAATCAAGAGTGTGGTCAGTCAGGAGGATGGGCTGAAGCGTTATTACGAGGATACCTCGATCAAATACCCGATTTATCTTTTTATTGAAGGTGACAGCTATAAATTCCTCTGGCTTTTCGAGACTGACATTCATTTAATTGGGACGGGGAAAGATAATCCGCTTTTCTTGTGCGGAACCGACCGTTTCGGGCGCGATATGTTTTCGCGCCTGCTCTCGGGAGGGCGTGTCACTTTTACGGTAGGTTTGCTGGCGATATGTCTGAGCCTGATATTGGGGACGACTTTAGGGCTTATTTCGGGTTACTATGGCGGGATCGTCGATAACCTGATCCAGAGAACCATCGAGCTGATTTTCGCCTTTCCCAGCATTCCCATCCTGATGGCGTTGAGCGCGCTGCTGCCGCCGCAGTGGCCATCCTACTTGACATTTTTAGGCATTGTAACGGTTTTATCCTTTATCGGATGGGGTGGGTTGGCTCGTGAAATCAGGGGCAAAACCCTGGCCATCAGCGAATCCGACTTCGTCCTCGCCGCGCGTGTCAGCGGTGCCAAAGACCGGAGAATCATTTTCATTCATCTACTGCCCTCCATGTTCAGCCATATAATCGTTATTTCAACCCTGGCTGTTCCCGGATTCATTCTTCATGAAAGCACCTTGAGTTTCCTCGGGCTCGGTATAAAACCGCCTTTGACCAGTTGGGGTTTGCTGTTATCCGACGCCATGAATTTGCACGCCCTGAGTCTGTATCCGTGGCTTTTGATTCCGGGCGCCTGTATCCTGGTGGCGGTCTTGTCCCTTAATTTTCTGGGAGACGGAATCCGGGACGCAGCCGCCCCTTATTCGACTTATTGAGGCAAGACTGCTGGCGGTTTTCAGGTTAATTCGCTGACTTTTTGTGCCTCGTCATACCCAGATCGCCAAGGATCGAGTAGAGTGCCGGTACCACAATCAGCACCAGCACCGTCGAGGCCAGCAACCCGAAGACGATGCTCGTCGCCAGTGGTATGAGGATCTGAGCCTGCAGACTACGCTCGGCCAGCAGGGGCAGAAGCCCGGCCACCGTGGTGAGGGTAGTGAGAAGGATGGCACGAAAGCGATCCCGGCTGGCCTGCGCGGCCGCCTCTTTAATATTGCGCCCTTCCTTCAAACGCTTCTGCACAAACGCCACCAGCAGTATCGAGTCGTTGACCACGATGCCTGCCAGCGAGATGAAGCCCATCATGCTTGGCAGCGTGAGATCGAGCCCCATGATGATGTGCCCCCAAATCACACCAATCAGAGAAAGAGGAATCGCCACCATGACAATCAGCGGCTCAATATAGCTGCGGAATTGAAAACTGAGCAGAATGAAAATGCCCATAGCGCCGATCAGCACACCCCGTAGCATTGAACCCTGTGTGGTGGATGTTTCCTCGGTTTCTCCTGATAAGGTTACAGCCACATCGGGATACTTCTTTTGAAGATCAGGTAAGAAATTGCTATTTAGATCGTCGAGAATCTGTGCGGTGTTGCCGAGACGCGTATCGATGTCGCCCTGTACGCTTACCGTGCGGCGACCGTCGATATGTGCGATCCGCGCCCACCCGCGCCCGGATTCCACCTCCGCCACCGCGGAGAGTGGGACTTGCTCACCGTTTGCCAGTGTGAGGTGGAAATTATCCAGGTCGGCCAGGCTGTCGCGGTTGCGCGGATCGAGCCGCACATCGATTTCAAAGTCTTCGTCGCCCACCTGGATTTCGCTGGCGGTTTTCCCGAAAAAGGCGGAGCGCAGTTGGGAGGCGATGGCGGAGGCATCCAGGCCCAGCCCATAGGCGCCCTCGCGCGGCCGGATGCGCACCTCGGGCCGCCCTGGTCGCAGATCGTCCGACATATCGACCGGGCCCCTGTAGTTGTTCAATTCCTCAGTCAATTCGATTGCGGCCTCCTTGAGGCGGTCGATATTTTCTCCCATGATGCGGATATCAAAGGGGCGTCCGGAAGGGGTAATGACCGGTTCGACGAATTTCAGGTTGATGACATCGGGCGGTTCTCCCGTTTTCTCGCGCCACAACGCGAGAATGTCATCGATGCGCGCATCCTCGCGCACTTCGGCGCTGAGTAGGTCGGCATTGATGGTGGCGACATGGGGTCCTGTCTCATAGGCGTCGGCGTTGATGTTGTATTGAATGGATACGTTTTTCACCAACGCCTGACCGTCTGGTTGGCGTTGGGTAAATTCCGCATCCACTTCGTCCAGTGCGCGCGTCAGCCGGTTTACGATTTCCTCCGTCCGTTCCAGCGGAGTGCCTTGTGGCAAAAGCACCCGGGTGGTCACGACGTCTCCGTCCAGATCTGGAAAAGCGGTAAATTTGATCACGCCGCTGGTCACCAGACCGATCGAAAAAAGAAAGATGAAAACAATGAGCCCCACAGCCGCATACCGCCAGGCAATCGCGAAGTCTACCATCCTTCCCAGATAGTTTTCCCGGATGTGGTCTATAAAGGCGTCCAGCCGCTTGCGGAACCCCCCTGCGGCGGCCTCGTGACGATGGGCCAGGGAATGGCAGAGGTGATGGGGCAGGATAACAAACGCTTCGATCAGGCTGACCGAGAGCGTGATAATGAGCACCGCCGGCATCACCTCGAGCACTTTGCCGATGGTCCCTTCGAGAAAGGCGAGGGGGCCGAATACGCAAATCGTGGTGGTAAATGAAGAGATCACACCCATGGCCACTTCACGCACGCCCTGCACAGCCGCTTCCAGCGCATTGCCGGTTCGTTGAAAGTGCGTCGCTATATTCTCGGAGATGACAATGGAATCATCCATGAGCAGACCGATGGCGATCAGCAGCCCCACCATGGTGATCATGTTGATGGACAGTCCGAAAAGCTGCATGACAAAGAAGGCGGCCATGAATGAAGCAGGTAAACCCGCCGCCACCCAGAACGAGTAACGGAAACCGAAGAACAACCACATTGTCAGGAAAACCAGAACCAGTCCCTGCATACCGTTTTTGACCAGCATGTTCAAACGGTCGGAGACGATGGATGTGGTGTCCTCTGTAAGCGTAAACTCGACCCCTGCAGGCATACGCGCCTGCTCCGTCTCCAGAAATACTTGTAGGGACTCCATCACATTCAGCGCGTCCTGCTGTTTAGTTTTTTTGATGCGTAGCAGGCCGGCCCGTTGGCCGTTGAAAAAAACCTTGTCCTCGTCTTTCTCAAAGCGGTCTGTAATGGTGGCGATATCTCCGAGGCGGATTACGCCCTTGCCCGCCTCCGCTACCACGACGAGATCCTGGAATTCCCTCGGCTTGCGCCGCTCGTCATCGAAACGGATGACCGTTTCACGCTCATTATTCTCAATTGTCCCCGCAGGTAGATCGATGCTTTGGCGCTGGATAACTCCGGCAATGGAGTCTACGCTGAGCCCATACTGCATGAGTGCGTTGGCGGGAATCTCGATGCGGATTTGCCGGTCCGAGAACCCGGATAATTCAACCTGCGAAACGAGGGTCTGCCGCATAATGCGGTCTTCGAGCTGTTCGCAATAGACCTTCAGACTGGTCACACTCATCGGCCCGGTTACGGCGAGCGTGATCACTGGATCCGTTTTGTTCAGAGTACGAATAACAGGCTCTTCCGTTTCTTCGGGGAAGTCGTCGATGGCCTCGACTTCAGTGCGGATATCATTGAAGAACTGCTCGAAATTGGCTCCGTCCTGCATCTCAATCGTCACCGTGCCGCTATTTTCTCGTGCTTCCGAACGGTACTCCTCGATATAGGTCACCGACTCCAGAGCGTTTTCCAGGCGGCGGCAGACGGCTTCCTCCACGTCTTCGGCCGTGGCGCCGGGATAGATTATCGATACCTCAACTTCTTTGGGCCGGAAGTCGGGAAACGTCTCGCGCTTCAGATTGGGGAGGGAAAAAGCCCCCACGGCAAAGAAACCCAACATTAAGAGGTTTGCGGCGGTTGGGTGTTTGGCAAAAAAACGAACCATGAGCTTCCAGAAGTTCCAGGTTTTCAGGCTATTTGTCTTCGCCGGTTCCGGTGGCTTGGGCAATCATTCGCTCCTGCAGGCCGGAATCGTTTACGACCTCCAGGAGCATTCCCTCAATGGCGGGAACCGGGTCGCTCACCACCACATGTTCGCCGGGTGAGATGCCCGACGATACAGCCACAAAATCGGTTTGGAAGAATGCCGTGGTTATGGTCCGCTTGCGAAGCCGAGATTCGCCGTCGGCGATGAACACCGCGCCGTCCTGTAATACGGAGCGTGGAATTATGACCATTTCCGGTCGTGGTTTGGCCCGCAGTTCCACTTCGCAAAACATACCTTTTACGAGGGGAGGGCGAACCCCGGGAATCGCTTTGAGGTAAGGATTGTCCACGGCTGTGACTACCCCAAATGTTCGGGTCGTGGGATTCATGTTTTCGAGAACACGAGTCACTCTTGCGTCCCATTCGGCTTGAAAGGCTCCGTCGTTGATACGAATCTTTGCGCTTAGACCGAACGATTCGATCACACTGGTCATGTCGAAATCGGGAGTGAAGGGAACGGGTTTGCCGTTTCCCGGGTGGACCAGGTTGCGCATCTTCGATAATGGCACATTGGCGATCACTTCGGTCACATCCACGCCGTCGGCTTCCGCCATTAGGGTGCCGACGTTGACAAACTGGGAAATTTCCACCGGAGTCTGTGCAATGCGTGCATAAAAAGGAATCTCAATGACGGTGTTCTCCATATCGTAGTGGGCATCGGCGAGCTGGGCTTCAGCCAAGGCCAGCCGCGCTTGCAAGTTTTCCCTTTGGGGCGGTAAAAGACTGATCTCGTTCTGCATCTGCCGCACCTTGTTTTGCTGGGCAAGATAGTTGCGCTCTTCCTGATCGGCTTCCGATGCCGGAATGGCATTTTGGCTCAACAGTTGCCGTTTGCGCTTCAGTTCTTTTTCATTCAGGGCCAGAGTGCGCACCTCTATCTCCAGCAAGGCATTCAGATTTTCGGCATTGGTTTCGAATTCAGCCAGTTGCGCGCGGATTTCTCGTGTTCCAGCCTCGAATTGTGATACAGCGAATTCGTATTGGGTTGGATCTATGCGCAGGATGACGGTGCCTGCTTTGAGCAGTTCACCTTCCTCGAAATGCGGATGCACCTCCACTATCTTGCCGCGCACCTGGGCGACAGACTGCCAGACTTTGCCCGGCTGGGCCGTGCCGTAGCCGATGGCGCGCGGAACGACTGCTACAGAAGGGGCCTCAATCACCCTTACTTTGCGGGAAACCTCGGTGAATGCTTTTTTTTTCGGACCTTCGCTGCAGGCTTTAAGAATGACTATTGCGAGCACGCCCAAGATGACCGGCGGAATCAACAGCAACCGTCTGCGTTTCTCGCTTTTCAAGAATCTTGTTACGATGGAATTAATAGGAAAGAGTTCTCTTTATGCAGTGATTCCCTACCTTTCAGGTAAATCAAAAAGAGGTCAATAGTTCACATGATCGAGAATATAAAAGGGTGGAACGCGTTCTGCTGAGGGGATATCCCGCTGCCGCAAGCCGATACGGCTTTTCTTTGTGCCAAATATGATTTGGGGTTGTGGCGTTCACCAGGCACACTTGTTGACAAATATTGAGAGGTAAACACTGATCTAAGGGCTTAATCAGATTTGTATTTCGAAACCGGATAAATTGACAGTTTTCGGAAGTGAATTACTGTTCGTTCCAAGTTTCATCCCAGGAATTTTGAGTCCAAAATAACGAAATGACAGCATTAGATCATTCTACCGAACTTTTACAGGCATTTGAGGAATTCCAGAGAGATTACCCCGATTATGAAAAGACGCATCTGATCGACGAATTGCGGGCGCGTGATTTTTCGCGACTCGACGCTCAAGGGCACATCTACCTCGATTACACCGGAGGCGGACTCTATGGCGTAAGCCAGATCGATCGCCACATGGATCTATTGCGTGGGACGGTCTTTGGCAATCCTCACTCTGTTAATCCAACTTCGTTCAGAACCTCCGAGTTGATAAAGAAGACGCGAGATCATGTGCTCGATTTTTTTAACGCCTCACCCGAGGAGTACGGGATCGTTTTCACCGCTAACGCCAGCCAAGCGTTGAAGTTGGTTGGTGAATCCTATCCGTTCGACGTGGGGGACAACTTCCTGCTCACGTTCGACAATCACAACTCGGTTAATGGTATTCGGGAGTTTGATCGTGCCCGTGGGGCCCGGACCACTTACATTCCCGCTGTGCCGCCCGATATGAGGGTGTCTGATGAATCGCTCGACAGGGCCTTGGAACTGGCTGTTACCGGCGATCACAACCTGTTTGCATTTCCGGCCCAATCCAACTTCTCCGGGGTGCAGCATCCACTGGAGTGGATCGAGAGGGCACAAAAGAGGGGCTGGGATGTGTTGCTCGATGCAGCAGCTTTTGTACCCACCAACCGATTGGATCTTAGTCAATGGCATCCGGATTATGTGGCCCTTTCGTTCTATAAAATGTTTGGTTATCCTACTGGAGTCGGCGCCCTGATTGCCCGATGGCCGGCGTTGAAGAAGCTCCATCGGCCGTGGTTTGCAGGCGGCACCATCACCGTTGCCTCGGTGCAGGCAGACCGCCACTACCCAGCCGAAGGCTCCGCAGCATTCGAAGACGGCACGCTCGATTACTCCAATATTCCGGCGGTTGACTTCGGCCTGGACTTCCTGGAGACCGTGGGGTTGGAGCAGATCCGCCAACGGTCGCATTGTCTCACCGGTTGGCTCTTGCAGAGCCTTTTAGCTTTACGGCATCGAAACGGGAAACAATTGGTTCAACTTTTTGGCCCGAGCGGATTGGAGAGCCGCGGAGCCACCATTACCCTAAACCTGAAGGACAGTAGTGGTCAGACGATGGATCACGAGGTTATTGAGCATTTGGCAAAAAAGCGAAAAATCTCCCTCCGCACGGGCTGTTTCTGTAATCCCGGTGCTGGAGAGATGGCTCTAGGACTTTCAAAACAAGAGCTGCTGAAGTGTTTTCAGAGTTCCGGGCAGAGCATGACTTATGACGATTTTCGTCTTTGCATCGATGGAAGGAGTGTTGGCGCGGTTCGGATTTCAATTGGTATCGCCAGTAACTTTAAGGATGCATTTTCCTTCGTAGAGTTCGCTAAACAATTTTTGGAATAGTCGTCCGAGAGAGGACTTACTGTTTTAAGGGGAAATCGCAAAATGGCGAAAATCAGTCCAATGGGGTGGGGATGGATGACCCCATGAGATCATTCCAGCATTGGTTGCGAATGGCCCGTTCCTTGTAGTGGTCGCTTTGGGAGACTCCGAGCGGATTGGCGAAGGTGAGGATGTCTCCAACTGTTGCTGCCTTTTCGCGTAAATTCCAATTTCGGTGGTCGTTGAGATTGGCGGGGTCGTGGTTCCAGGTTGGGGAGGTATTGTCTTTCGAGCGGCTGAAGGAAAACTTGACCATGTGCCGTTTGATGTTTGAGCGATTAGCGGCGGTTCCATGCCAGAGATCAAAATGGGTGAAGGCAATCGTGCCGGCCTTTACCGCAAGTGGAATCTGACCGCGTATATTTGTGTAGGTGGCCATGCGGTCGGTCGGCGCGTTACGGAAATGCGTGCCAGGAACGATCATGGTCGGGCCCATGTCGGGCGTGACGGTGCGTGGATAGTAGAGCCCGAGACAGCGGACAATGCGCGAGTCCCGGTTGTTGGTGGCGTCCTGATGCCAATGCAAGGTTCCGGTATGCGGTTCTTTGCAATGCCAGTGGCGGTGGGGCCCGACCGTATATTCCGCTCCCAGAAGGCTGGTGAGCGCTCCGGTCACCGCGTTAGCCTCAAGGACCTGGCGCAGTTCCGGTACGGTGTCGGTAATGCCATCTCCGGGGTTGGATGTAAGTGCGTCCAACTGTTCGGCGATATGCTCGTGCACTCCATCGGGCAGGTCGAGCTCGACCATGTGGTAACCATTGACGATAAAACGGGCGACTTCCAGGTCGGTTAGAAGGTGCGTGTTAGGACTCATTGAATAATTTCGATTTTCTGGAGGATGAATTCGTAGCCGATGACATCAAGGTCTTTATCATCAAAGGGTGCTTGGGAATGTGGAAACTGTATAACCTGCCAACCGTCAACAACAGCGTCATGAACCGTATCATATGGCCAGTCCGGTGTTTCGGCCTTTATTTCAGTGCGAAATCCAGTCACCGGCTCTATCAGGTTGTAGGCGAGTATTTTGGAAAACACATTCGGCGTAGTGGCGTGAAGGTAGAGAAGACGTTGCCGATGAGGTACGTTAGATGGCATGGCTATGAGGGTTGAGAGAATTCTGTCAATGCGTCGCGGTCGAGTTCGATACCGTGCCCGGGTCGATCGGGTGCAATGGCCCATCCGTCCTCAAACCGAACCGGTTGTTTGGCCAATCGATTCCACGGCAAGTCCGAGAATTCAAGATAAAGGCATTCTGGAAGGCTGGCCGCGAGGTGGACGCCGAGTTCCAATATTGTGTTGCCGATGGATACGGGTATTCCGAAATCGCCGGCCAGGCAGGCAGCGGCGCGCGTGGCGCCGATTGAACCGCTAAGATTCAGCACGTCTGCCGCGCCGTTTTCCAGCAAATGCCGTTTTCCCGTAAAGTCCACGTATTCGCCGGTGTTGATACGAGTGAAGGGAATTTCTGCGGTGAGTATTTTGTAACCTGCGTAATCATGGCGAGTGATGGGGTCTTCAATCCAAAAAATTTCAAAACCGGAATCGCGGTAAAGATGTGTGCGCATTATGGTTTCTTTGGGTGACCATGCCTCGTTTGCGTCAACCATCAAATCGACATCTTTGCCGAAAACCTCATGAACCAGATTCAAACGGCGCAAGTCCCAATCGGGATCGGGGTGCCCCACTTTGATTTTGATGGCACGAAAACCCATTTGTTGGAACTCCTCCAGCCGTAACCGGAATTCATCATCGTCGAGTTGAAAATCGAGCGTGCTGCCGTAGGCGCGCACCTTGGGATCGGTTCCTCCAAGCAATTTATACAATGGCAGGTCGAGCGACTTGGCCATCAAGTCCCACAAAGCCGTCTCCACAGCCAGGGAAAACGCTCCCACACCAACATTTCCACCGCGTGGCCGATCCATTCGTAAGGCTGCGCTGAAGCGGTTTTCGCCCCGCAAAACGGGCCATTCGGAGCATTCAAACTGGACTGTTAGATGCTCCAGCGTCGGCGTCGGCGACCCCTGCTGAAGCTCGAATCCTAGGCCCGTTAGTCCGCTGTTGGTTGCTAACTCCAGAACCGTTAACCAATGGTCAGTGAATCGAACCTGGGAATCTCCGATCGGGCGCGGTAAAACCAGATGCACGCGATGTAGTTTGTAAGTATCGATTTTCATACGGAGAGTCTTTTTCCCGAGGTGTTTTACCGAGTCGAGGTTCTGGAGTTTGGTTAGTTCACAGATGTATTCTGGACAACGATAAATTGAATCCAGATGCGATGTATGAGGAGAGTTGTAAAAGCAAGTTAAAACATGAACTTGCCGTTTTTTTTTACGTTAAACAGTTTATTGCTACTTCAGGTGTGAGCATTTATGGCGGTCGATATTTTAAACGGTTCTTATCCATCATTTGGAAAATGGGTCTTTGAGAAATTTTTAGTTGACTACAACCTATCTCAAATTCGATTTAGTGAAAAATTAGATTGTCAAGCGGCGTGATAGAGGTAGCATTAACTTATGCAACTTAATGATGAACAATGGGATGTGATTAGAAAACATTTTCCTGAAGAGACCCCAATACCGG
>JAJFLT010000266.1 GCA_021772555.1 Opitutales bacterium
CCGGTATTGGGGTCTCTTCAGGAAAATGTTTTCTAATCACATCCCATTGTTCATCATTAAGTTGCATAAGTTAATGCTACCTCTATCACGCCGCTTGACAATCTAATTTTTCACTAAATCGAATTTGAGATAGGTTCTAATGAAATGGACAAATCTTCAACGCTGGAAAGTGGTAATCCCTATCATATTGGTAATCGCAGGATCGGTTACCGCATGGGCTAGTAAAGAACTAAAAGCCGAGGATTTTTTCAAGCACCCGGAGTTCAGTAACGCGGCGCTCTCTCCAGACGGTAGTCGTCTGGCCTATTGTCAGGTTCTCGGTGAAACTGTGCGAATCGTTATTCAAAACTTTAAAACTGAAAAAATCAGTATCATTGAAATCGGCGAGAACGAAAAAAACCGGATAAGCTATCTCCAATGGGCAACTCCCGACCGTTTGATATATCAGATGGAAAGGGGAAGTATTTTTGCCGCTAATGCGAACGGCTCAAAAATAAAAAAATTGGCCGCCTTCAAACTAAACGTGAGTGTTTATAGTGTAAGCATTCCCGAGGTCTACAGCCTTTTGCCCCAAGATGAGGATCATATTATTATTAAAGTATATGATTGGGTAACATTCAAGGACACCTTCTATAAGGTAAATATCTACAATGGAGGAAGAAAGATACATTTTGAAGATATGATCAATGCCAGTTCCTACCTTATGGATAAGGGCGGTGAATTCCGGGCGGGAATCCAAGTATCAGGAGGAAAGATTCGAGTAATCTATCGCGAGCGCAAAGGAAAAAATTGGAAAACGCTCGATAAGTTTATTGTCGATTCGGATAACCTTACCTTCAACTATACATACCAGGGCGCCTCCAAACAGTATTGCGAACTTCTATCTTTTGATTACGATTCCAAAATTATTTATATAGGGTTTCATAATGAGCGCGATACGATGGGCATTCATGCCCTCAATCTAGAAACCGGTCAAATTGAGGAAACCCTCGCCGAATCCGAGAAATATGATCTTGTGGGCGAAAATACGGGACTTTACTTCAACCGGCGTCTGCAGAAGCTCATCGGCTTTACTTTCCCTACGGATCGACAAACCACCATCTGGCTCGATCCTTACTTCAAACAAGTGCAAAGCCTGTTCGATAGTTCTTTAAAAGATAACGTTAATCAGATAATGGATTGGAGCGACGATGAAAACGTTTTTCTTGCTCGGTCCTATTCGGGAAACAATCCAGGCATGTACTATGTCCTCGACCTCAAGAACAAATCCCTCAAAGAAGTCGGCGCACGTTATCCGCAGCTCGAACCGGAGATCCTTTCCCCTGTTTTATCCTTTACCATTCAAGCGCGCGACGGCCTCACCCTGCACGGTTATATTACGGTGCCTCAAGAGGCGAAGGGGCTCTACCTTCCATTGATCGTTTATCTTCATGGCGGTCCCTGGGCGAGGGATTATTTTCGCTACCAATCGGAGGTGCAGTACCTCGCCCACCATGGTTACGCAGTTATGCAGATCAATTTTCGGGGATCAACGGGCTATGGATTCAAGCATTTTGACGCCGCTCGTAAAGACTTTGGGAAAGGCATCAACAATGACGTTGTCGACTGTGTGAACTGGGCAACCGAAAATGGTTTAGCCGACCCTGAACGGATCGCCGTTATGGGGTTCAGCTATGGCGGCTATGCCACTATGAACGCCCTTACTTCCAATCCGGAATTGTTTCGTTGCGGGGTAACCATGGCAGGTGTGTATAGCCTCCCCCTTCAAATGAGCGACTATATCAGTGAACACGGCAACTGGTTTGCCTATGAATATTGGAAAGCAATGGTTGGCGATCCCAAAAAGGACAGCGATAAGCTGAAAGATATTTCGCCCATCAACCACATTGATCGACTTCAGGCACCGGTTTTCGTTTACCAGGGTGAGTCCGATAATATCGTTTCCGTTGCTCAGGCCCGCGTACTGAAAAATAAATTAAAAAAGGCGGGAAAGGAATTTGAATACCATACGATGTCATCGGTCGGCCACGGGTGGTGGAACTATAATGGAGGTTATCACGACTTTGAGAAACAAATCGAGACCTATGAAGCCATACTCGCCTTTCTCGATAAACATATGAAACCAGGATCGGGAGAGAATCGGCTATAATTCGCCATTGTTGAGATTCGTGGCTCATCCTAATTTCGAATTGGATTCTAGAACGAGAGCGAGCCCGCCTTGGTGAAATCCACCGAGGAACCGCTTAGAGGCCCTCTAATAGACTCTCTCCGACAAGGATGGGGTGGGTTGCAAAAGGGCGGCACAAGCTTGGCGGTAGGTTTTTCGCCCATTACTTTTTGAAAAATTCGGGCCATTTAGCCGTTTTCTAAATTTCGGGAGATTTTTTTGAGAAATGACCGATAAATAGCAGCTGAAAGAAACCTCTTGACTTTTATATCAAAATATTCGGATATTTTGATGTGATGATTGACGCTCCCCCCAATGAAGAAGCTCCCTCCGGCTGTCGGCGCCCGCTGACGGAGCGTGAGATTGCGCTCAAAAAGCTGCTCGCTGAGCGCATTTTGCTGCTGGACGGGGCCATGGGGACGATGATCCAGAAATACAATTTTACGGAGGAAGATTTTCGGGGCGAGCGTTTCAAGGATCACCCGAAGGACTTGAAGGGCGACAATGACCTGCTCTGCTTCACGCGCCCGGAGGCCATCGAACGCATTCATCGCGGTTTTTTGGAGGCTGGTTCGGATATTATCGAGACGAATACTTTCAACGGCACCAGCATTGCACAGGCCGATTATGGGCTGGAGGGTTTCGCCTATGAAATCAATCACCGCGCGGCCGAGCTGGCCCGGAAGACGGTCGATCAATTCATGTTGGAAAACCCTGGTCGCCAGTGCTTCGTGGCGGGTGCTTTGGGGCCGACCAACAAAACGGCCTCGCTCTCGCCCGATGTTAACAATCCGGGTTTTCGCGCGGTGACGTTCGACCAATTGGTGGAATCCTACGGGGAACAGGCCCGGGGGCTGGTCGATGGCGGCGTTGACATCCTGCTGCCGGAGACCGTTTTCGACACCCTTAATTTAAAGGCGGCCCTGTTCGCCATCGAACAACTTTGGGAGGATGGTCGAGAGCGATTACCGCTCATGATTTCGGTCACCATTACGGACGCCTCGGGGCGAACCCTGTCGGGGCAGACGGTGGAGGCGTTCTGGAATTCGGTGGCCCACTCCAAGCCCATCAGTGTGGGGATCAATTGCGCCTTGGGAGCCGAGGAGATGCGACCCTATATCGAGGAGTTGTCCTGGATCGCGGATACTTTTGTGAGCTGTTACCCCCATGCCGGCTTGCCCAATGCGTTCGGCGAATACGACGACACCCCGGAACATATGGCGGTTGTTCTGGCCGATTTCGCCAGAGAAGGCTGGCTGAATCTGGTGGGGGGTTGCTGCGGAAGCACACCGGACCATATCCGGGCCATCGCCAAGGCGGTCGGGGATTGCAAGCCCCGGCAGATCCGCAATATTTCACCCGCATCACACTACAGCGGGCTGGAAGCGCTCAATCTGAAGGGCTCCTTTGCGCCCTTTTTGATGATTGGGGAGCGGACCAATGTGACCGGTTCGGCCCGTTTCCGCAAGCTCATCAAGAACGAGGATTTTGAAGCCGCACTCGATGTGGCCCGCCAGCAGGTGGAAAACGGGGCCAACATGATCGACGTAAATTTCGATGATGGGTTGCTGGACGGTCCGGCCTGCATGACCCTATTTTTAAACCAGATCGCGGCCGAGCCGGATATTTCCAGAGTCCCCATCATGATCGACAGTTCCGACAGGAACGTGATCGAGGCGGGCCTCAAATGCGTCCAGGGTAAATGCGTGGTCAACTCCATCAGCCTAAAGGGCGGGGAGGAGGAATTCCTTCGGCAGGCCCGCCTGGCCCGGCGCTACGGGGCGGCTGTTGTGGTGATGGCTTTCGACGAAAATGGCCAGGCCGCCAGCAAGGAGGACAAGGTAAAAATCTGCCAGCGCGCCTATCAACTGCTGACGGAAAAAGCCGGTTTTTCGCCCACCGACATTATTTTCGATCCCAACATCCTGACCGTGGCCACGGGCATGGAGGAGCACAACGATTACGCCAAAAATTACCTCGAAGCGATTCCTCAGATCAAGGAATCCTGCCCCCATGTTCGAATCAGCGGTGGCCTCAGCAACGTCTCGTTTTCCTTTCGCGGCAACAATGCCATCCGTGAGGCCATGCATTCGTCATTCCTCTACCACGGCATCCGGGCGGGACTGGACATGGCCATCGTCAATGCCGGTATGTTGGCCGTTTACGAGGAGATCCCCAAAGACCTTCTGGAAAAAGTGGAGGACGTTCTTTTCAATCGCAGAGAGGATGCCACTGACCGGCTTCTCGATATTGCCGAGCAGTTCAAGGGCGACGGCAAAATAATCGACCAAAAGGAGCGGTTGGCCTGGCGGGAAGGGACGGTCGAGGAACGTCTTTCCCATTCTCTGGTGCGGGGAATCACCACCTTTATCGAGGAGGACACGGAGGAGGCGCGGGTAAAATACGACCGACCCCTGCACGTCATCGAAGGACCGCTCATGGAGGGCATGAAAATCGTGGGCGATCTATTCGGGGCGGGTAAAATGTTCCTTCCCCAGGTGGTCAAGAGCGCTCGGGTGATGAAAAAAGCGGTGGCCTACCTGATGCCTTATATGGAGGCCGAAAAACAGTCCTCGGGGAAAAGTTTGTCCCGCGGGAAAATCGTCCTGGCCACGGTTCGGGGCGACGTCCACGACATCGGCAAGAAAATCGTGGAAGTGGTCCTTTCATGCAATAACTACGAGGTGATCGACCTCGGGGTGATGGTTCCCTGTGACAAAATTCTGGAGACGGCCCGCCGCCGGGCTGCTGACCTCATCGGCCTGAGCGGCCTGATAACGCCGTCATTGGGTGAAATGGAGCATGTGGCCGAGGAAATGGCTCGGTTGGGCATGGATACACCGCTACTCATTGGCGGCGCAACCACCAGTAAACTGCACACGGCGATCAAAATCGCCCCGCGCTATACCGGGCCGGTCCACCATGTCCTCGACGCCTCCAGAGTGACCGAGGTTTGCAGCCATTTGCTCAATCCGGAAAAAAAGGAGACCTATGTCCAAAACACGCGACAGGAGTACGAGAGGTTGCGCATCCGCCAGGGAAAAAAGGACCCCGCTAAACTGGTCTCTTTGGAGGAAGCGCAGGAAGGCAAAATCCACATCGATTGGGTAAACGCCCATCCTGACCGACCGGCTCGCTATGGAGTGCAGGTTTTTAACAACTACCCACTTGAGGAGATTGCCGGTTACATCGATTGGTCGCCATTTTTCTGGGCTTGGGATTTACGGGGTGTTTTCCCCAAAATTCTCGATCACCCCAAGTATGGTGAGCAAGCCCGTGAAATCTATACCGAAGCTCAGGAGTTGTTTGACGAAATTATTCGCAAAAAACGCATGCGGGCCAATGCAGTTATCGGTCTCTGGCCGGCCAACAGCAGTGGGGACGATATAAATATTTACTCCGACACCGCCAGGAGCCAGACGCTGGGCACCTTGCACATGCTGCGGCAGCAACAGGAGAAATTGGGCGGCTCACCCTATTTGTGCCTGGCTGACTTTGTAGCCCCGGAGGCATCGGGAAAGACCGACACGGTGGGGGCTTTTGCCGTCACCGCGGGGCGTGAGCTGGAGGAATGGGCGGCATATTTCGAGAAAGACAAGGACGACTACCGTTCCATTATGGTGAAGGCGATCGGTGACCGCATGGCCGAGGCACTGGCCGAACTGATGCACAAAAAAGTCCGCAACCTGCTCGGATATGGCAAGAACGAGGAATTTTCGCTGGAAGATCTCATCAAGGAAAAATATCGCGGCATCCGCCCGGCAGCCGGTTATCCCACCTGCCCGGACCACACCCAAAAACAAGTCATCTGGGATCTCCTGGAGGCGGAAAAGCATACCGGCATCCGCCTGACGGAAACTTATGCCATGGATCCGGCCTCATCGGTCTCGGGCCTTTATTTCGCCAGTCCCGAATCGAAGTATTTCCGCGTCGGTCCGATTGGGCTCGACCAGGTCGAGGACTATGCCCGGCGCAAAGGCGTCACCCTGGAGGAGGCGGAAAAATGGCTGGCCCCGAATCTGGCTTTCGACACCACGTTGACCCCGGTCTGAGAGCCGGATCCCGATTTAATGGGTGCCGATAAAAGCGCCGCCGTGCTGGTAGGTGAGTTCCCGCA
>JAJFLT010000267.1 GCA_021772555.1 Opitutales bacterium
CGTCCTGCAGGCCGGCGTATTCGTATTCTGTGAGCAACCTGCGCACATATTTGTAGATTTGGCGCAATTCATCCTCGGGGGAATCTTTCGGGATGGTGACGATGATTTTGGCCACAGTCTCCATCTTGTTAATTTCCGCCACGGTCTCCGGAGAAAGTGTATAGGCATGGTTGCGGGAAAGATCGAACCGCTGGAAATGCCTCGTGGCCAAAAAATTCAATCCCACAATCAAGACAATGCCGAGCAGGATTTGCACACCCCGGTTAAGGCGTATGTATCTGTTGACGGTCCTGAAATTTTCTGCCTTGAACATAATAACGGGATTTACGTTTTTGCCTCCACCATTAAAACGGACAGGCCCAGCACAAGAGCGCAATTACTGATGTAAAAAAAGAATGGCCTTGTATCGATGACGCCTAAACTGAAGTCCTCCAGGTGCTTGAATATCTGGACATAGCTGAGTGTCTCCCCCAACCAGGGAAACAAAGCTATGGTTTCTTCCTGCAATTCACGCATCCCGATGATGATGATAAAGAGAATGCAGAAACTGAGCATGGCAGCGACAAACTGGCTGCGGGTCAGGCTGCTCGCAAAAATGCCCACCGCGATGAAGAGCAAACCGCTGAGTGCAACGAAAGTGTAGCCGCCCATGAGTGCGCCGCCGTCCAGGAGATGGCGGCTGGCGGCGGTAGAATCCAGGCCGATGCTGATGACCCAGGGGAAAGCCAGGGTCAGCAACCACAGCAGGCAGTAAAACAGGTAAGCGGCAAAAAACTTGCTGACTATGATTTCCAGGGCATTGACCGGCGTGGTCATGAGTGTTTCCAAGGTTCCCAGCCGACGTTCCTCGGCCACGCTTTTCATGGTCAGCAGTGGGACCACGAAAAATACCGGCAGCCAGAATAGTTGAAAAAACATGCTCGCGGGCAATCCGTCTAGAGGCGCCAGGCTGTATTGCAGAAGGATGCGCCAGTAAATCCAGCCCATGAGAAATAAAAATAGCACCCCCGCCGCGTAAGTTGAGGGGGAAATGAGAAGGGCTCTCAGTTCATGGTGCAAGAGACTGAAAAAATGCTTCATGACGGATTCAAAATGACTCTGGAGTCTCTTGGTCATTGGGCTTAACCGCCGGCAGGACTTCCTTCCAGCTTCGGCGGGTAGCCGATAGAAAAATGTCTTCCAGATTAGCTTCCACTCGATTGAATGCACGCACCCGAATACCCGGCTGTTGTTGAAACTTTTCCAGGATTCGTTCACTAAAATCCTCGGTTTGCGGCGTGGTTAAGGTGACGTTGAGAAAACCGTCGCTATCCGGTTTTCCCATCGGCGCCCAAGTCATGCCGGGTTCAATCTCCTTCAGCAATTGCCCAAAATCGCCCAGCCCGCCTTTCATTTCAACCCGGTAGGTGACCCGATTGATAAACTCCTTGCGCAAAGATTCGGCATTGCCGGAGGCCACAATGCGACCGTGGTTGATAATAATCACGCGGTCGCAGGACAATTCGATTTCAGCCAACACATGGCTCGATATTATGACCGTCATTTTACCGCGAAATGTTTCGATCAAGTCTCTGATGGCAAGAATCTGATGCGGGTCCAGCCCGATGGTGGGCTCGTCCATAATAATGACTTCGGGCTCGGCCAAAATGGCATCGGCAATGCCGACGCGCTGCCGGTAGCCCTTGGACAAGGAGCCGATGACTTTGTGGCTCGTTTTTCGGTTCAAATCGCAAAGATCGAGAACTTCCTGCAGCCGCTTCTTCTGTCTTTTGGCCGGGATTTCTTTCAGGCGGGCCCGAAAACGCAGGTATTCCAGCACCCGCATGTCCTCGGGCAAAGGATTGTTTTCCGGCATATAGCCTAGGAGCCGCTTGACATCGTCGATCCGGGTGGCAACGGAAAACCCGCCGATCCTGGCAATGCCCGAAGTGGCCGGAATCAGTCCGCACAAAATACGCATGGTGGTGCTTTTCCCAGCCCCGTTGGGACCCAAAAACCCCACCACCTCCCCATGCTCGATATTGAAGGACACGTCTTCTATGGCGGTGAGCTGATGGTAACGCTTGGTGAGGTTCTGAACCTCGATGCTGTGCCCTGCCATAATCAAAATTTTATATTCGGAAATAACATTTAATAATAGATATAGACACCGGCAAGGGGTGAAATGGTTCGATAAATTATTAAATTAAATTATTGTCTGGTATAGGCTTCAGCCAATCCGAGCAAGGTTATGTGGGGATTGAACTCGATATCGGAGAGCCAGGTCTGGGGTAGCATTCCGGCGCTACCGCCGGTGGCCACGACTTTTGCCGGACCCTCGCCGCGTTCCCGCAACTCCTGCAGGACGCGGTCCAGGAGGGCGCGGATCATGCCTTCAAATCCGACCGCACAACCCAGTTTCATGGCCTCGACGGTAGTCTTACCGATCCCCGCCGACACCATCAGGTCGTTGGGATCGAGTTCCGGCAGCAAAGCGGTTCGCTCATGCAGGTAGCGGGTGATAACACCCAGCCCCGGAGCGATGATGCCGCCTTCGTAACCTTTGCTCGAAACGATGTCGAAAGTAACCGCCGTACCCATATCGATGACCACCACCGGTGTTCCGTAAATCTTTTTACCGGCCACCGCATTGGCCAGAATATCCTGACCGATTTCGCGAACATCAGGAAAATTAAATTCCAGTGGGCAATTTTCGCAGGTAATCTGGTATAGGGGTTTACCCCAACTGGCTTTGGACAAAAGCTCGCGGAATTTCTCGGTTGCTTTCGGTACCACGGACCCATATGCCAATCCCTCCACAGCAGAATTTTCGGAGGCATGCTTTTGCAGGATAGGCAGTATCCCCATTTGAGGATCCTCCAGCAGTTTTGTGGAAAAGAAGCCGTTTTGCGAAACACCTTCCGGGCAGACCAAACCGAATTGGGTATTGGTGTTGTTGATATTGATGGCTAGAATGCTCATTGGCCGCTGTGAGACAGAGTTTCCGTCGAGCCCAGGCTGACATCCCCAGCCCTTAACTTAACAATTTTCCCCTCCTCTGTGCGGAGCCGCAAGGCCCCGTAGTCTTCAATTCCATCTGCTCTACCACAATGGAAACCATTTTCGCTGCGGGCCTTGATCTGTTTGTCCTTGAGGCAATCGTATTGCTCCCAGGATTGAAGGAACTTCCGCCCATCGATCCCCCGGCAGAACTCGTCATAAGCCCTTATTCCGCAAGCCACCAGGCGCGCCGACAACGGATTGATGGGCAAAGGTTGTCCCTTGGCCTCGGCCAGGGAAACGGCACCTTCGGCAAACGCCGCCGGCCATTCCCGACAGCGGCCATTGACATTCAGCCCCAAGCCGAAAACCAGATCCCGGGTCGAATCGGAGTCAATTCGTGCCTCGGTCAACATACCGCCCGTTTTTTTCTCGAAGAGAACGAGATCATTGGGCCATTTTATCATGAGAGGCAATTGGCTGATTTCCCTGATTTCCCGGCACAGATGAACGCCCATCCAAAGCGTGAACAGCTGCATATTGCGGGGGGACATGTGTGGTCGAAAAGCCAGGCTCAGGTAGCAATTCCCCTCCTCCGGGCTGTGCCATTTGCGGCCCTGTCGTCCGCGACCCTCGCGCTGGCGGGAGGAAAGCACCGCAAAGGGCGTTTCCCGGCCGTCGGCCAGTTGCCTTTCCACTTCGCTGCTGGTGCTGTCGATTTCCGGAAAACATAAAAGGCTTGTCCGGCATCCTTCGAGCGCGAGATAGGCCCTCACTAAAGGACCGAAAAGCTCGCAAGGTTCTTCTATTAAACGGTAACCGGTGTGTCGAATTGCCTCGAAGACAAACCCGGCCTCGCGCAGTTTTTCCAGCCGGGCCCACACCGCCACCCGCGAAATGCCAAGAATTTCAGCGATGGAACTGCCCGAGACATAGCCGGGGGCGGCTTTGAGCAGGCTCTGCAATATGATGGCATCGGCTTCCGGCATTCAACTTATGTATTGTTAAAAATAAAAGAAGGTTGAAAGCATGACCGGCGAGGCCACCTCCGCAACAGCAAATCAAGCTGGTAAAACACCGCTAATCCTGCCAATCAAAACCTAAATCCACCCAGTTGCTTTGGTGCACGAGCGCCCCACAGGAAATAAAGTCCAAACCGATTGCAGCCAAAGTCGACAACCTCTCCAGAGTGATTCCCCCGCTGGCCTCAGTGCAGGCGCGGGTGCCGATGAGGGCCTGCCCTTCCACCAGATCGTCATTGGAAAAATTGTCCAATAATATGACATCGGGGTTTGCCTCCAGAACGGATGGGATTTGGGCCAGAGAATCCACTTCGATTTCCACCAATAGGCCCGGCGTGCGTTGGCGCGCGTTCTCGACAGCTTGCACCAACCGCTGGCTCTCTTTAACCCCCGCGCCCGTCACGGCCAAGTGGTTGTCTTTGAACATTATCCGGTCGAATAACCCGATTCGGTGGTTCCACCCGCCCCCGCAGGCCACCGCGTATTTTTCCAGCACACGAAAACCGGGTGTCGTTTTGCGGGTGTCCAAAAGCTTGGTCCGGCACCACCCGAGCGCCTCCACATACCGCGAGGTCTGAGTGGCCACGCCGCTCAAATGCTGGAGAAAATTCAGCGCAACCCTTTCCGCCTGCAAGAGTGTGGAAACCGGCCCTGAAATCCGGCCCAGACAGGTTCCCGCAGATACTTTTTGGCCATCCTCGATCATGGGGTCCCATTGGCAGCCGCCCCCATACTCCCCGAGAACAAGTGGCATCAAACGAAGCCCGCAGGGAATCATGGGAACGCGCGCCACGAGGGCAGCCCGGCCGATGCCGGCGGAAGCCAATGCCTGAGTGGTAGCATCTCCGGGAAAAGCGGGCAAGGCGGCCAGTCCGGCCCCTTCCAGGTCTTCCTCCTTGGCCAGTAGAATGAGCTGGCGCAAATAGACTTCATCCAGATCTTTCCAACCGATCCGTTGGGCGCAGGATTTCCCGGTTGATGGTTTTCCCTTTTTCTCTGCCATTCGCATGTCCGCCTCCAAATCCAATGAAGATATTCAATTGAAAATATTTGCCAAGCCGGATTTTCTCAAGAACAGCCTGCAGGCTTGGGATGGTTTATGCGCTCCCGCTAAAGAATTTGCCACGAACCTATCTCAAATTCGAAGATGATGATGCAGAGAGCAATTATGGGCTTGGAGCAAGGCGCGACGGGGCTTGCAGGGCTGGTAGCCCTGTGGCCCCGACGGAACGCCGCTCAAACACATAATTGCCTCTGTCCGAAGGATTTGTGCGGCACGATGGCAACTGTGGCGTTGGTTTGCGCCCGAGGGGCTTCCAGCCCATCTGGGCGCAAAGCCGCCTGGCATCTGCCACCGTGGCGCTACAAACATCATTCATCTGCGATTTTGAGATAGGTTCTCCTCCTTCCATCTGTAATATTGCCTTTTCAAAGGGTCGATGCAACGGTCACGGCAATGAACCTTAACGCTGCCCACTGGCGAGCCTTTGCTCTTTTTTTTACCGGCATATCCCTAGCCGCTCAGGGGCAGATTCGGGCGGATGTGGAATTATTGCCGGTGGAGGCGTTTTTCAACGGCAATCAATATACCGACGCGACCATTTCGCCGGATGGTGAATGCCTGGCATTCCTCAGCCTGGTGAATGGCAGCCAAAATCTTTTCACCTACGATATCGAAAAGAAAAAATTTAAAAGCCTGACCGAGGGCGGACGTAAGGCCGTTTTCGATTATGCCTGGGCGGGCAATGAATACCTGGTCTACCAAACGTCTCTGGAAAATTATTGGGGGCTTGGTTTGGCCGCGGTTCGCCGGGATGGCAAAAGGCGTTATAAAAAAGTTCTCTCGGAACCTGCCCGACTGGTCGACAGCATGTCCGCCTACCCCAAACACGTCCTGGCGGTTCTCCACCCGCACGAGGAACAATTTCCGGACCTGCACAGGGTGGGCATCACCTCCAGACACCACACTACCTATTTCGAGAACCCGGGCGATGTCGATTACTGGCTGCTCGATCCCGAGGGTCAGGTGCGGCTGGTCAAAATCTTTAATCGGGACGGCGGAACCGACACCTATCGCTACCGTGCCACTGTCAAAGAACCGTGGAAAGACATCGAATTGCCGGAGGAGACTTTCCCTCTGGCTCTTGATTACGACAGCAACCTTTTATTTGTCGCCACCGGCCAGGATCGGGAATTTACGGCCGTTTACAAATACGACCCGCAGTCGCATGAATTTGCTGGCCTGGTATGGAAAGATTCCTCCTACGACGTCGTTCCCGGCTATGACCTGAATGGCGTGAGCGATTTTAAGGGACTCATTTTTTCCGATCAATTCCGCACCCTGGCCGGTATTGCCTACGAGAGCAACGGTCCTCAAATCCAATGGTTTCTGCCTTTTTATGAAGACGTGCAGGAAATGATCGATCAGTCCCTGCCCAACACGCAAAATGTTTTGCTGGGGCGCGACAAAAGTGAAGAGCGTTTCCTCATCTTCGCCTACAACGACCGCGATCCGGGAAATTACTATCTGCTGGATTACCCCACACGGCAATTGCAGTGGCTCTTCTCGAAAAATCCCTCCATCAATCCCGAACAATTGGCGCCCATGAAACCGGTTCAGATGGTTTCGCGGGATGGCCGTATCCTGCACGGTTATTTGACCCTCCCGCAGGGGAAACGACAAAACCTGCCCCTCATCCTGAAACCGCATGGCGGCCCATTCATGAGGGATAAATGGGGCTTCGACCCGGAGGTGCAATTCCTGGCCAATCGAGGCTATGCTGTTTTGCAGGTGAACTACCGGGGGTCCACCGGATATGGAAAAGATTTTTTCATGGCCGCTTTCGGCGAAATCGGAAAAAAAATGCAAAACGACATCACCGATGCAGTCCAATGGGCGATCTCGGAAAAAATCGCCGACCCGCAACGCATCGCCATTTATGGTGAAGGCTTCGGGGCCTACCTGGCCATGACGGGTCTGGTTTCCACGCCCGAGCTCTTCCAATGCGCCGTGGCCGTGGGCGGCATCTACGATTGGGAATCTTTTCTGAATAAAGGCAAAGCGCCCGTCACGGAACGCAACATGCCACTAAGCAGAAGCTGGTTCGGTGAACCCGGGGGCGAAGACAACACGCATGAAGAACAACTATTGAAAAGCATTTCACCAGCTCATCATGCCGCGTTGGCCGGAGGTCCGGTATTACTAATCCCGAAAGCCAACAATGGTTTCACCATTGATCCTCAAACCCGCCTCATGGCGGACGCCCTCCAACGGGAGAAAAAACCGCATGAAATATTCAGCCAAAACACCGACTCCGTAGTACCTCTGGATAAACCTACCCCCATGGACCATTACCATCGCATCGAAAGCTTCCTGGCTGAAAATCTTTGAGCAGCCTACGCCATAATTCGCCTGCGAAAAAGATTAACAGCCCACCCTACATCCACCAAAAAATACTACTCCTCCACAGCCGGAGAGGCTGGTCGGTTTTTTATTTTGCACATTGAATTGAAAAATATAGAATATCATTTGTTTCCATTTCAGGAAACACACTGTGCTCCTGTTGTTCGTAAAAAAAACCAAAAATAGGCTTGAAAATATCGGTCGCAAGAATATCATACTTACCTATCACTAGGTATTTGCCGCCTACATATAGTTATCTGAACAATTGGTAGCAACAATGGAAGAAACGGATAGACAAAAATTTCTGCAAATTGTTACACGCAAGCTCGTGAGCCTCACAGCGGGATGTATGATCGCCTTGTTGATTATTTTCTATATCATAGAACTAAAAAACCTTGAGCGAACTTATTTGGTTTCATATGTTTTCTTGGCAGGTTTAATTGGCGGATTTGTAAGTATCCAGCAAAGGTTGCCCACAATTGGTTTGAGCGAGCTTCGTGAATTGTCAAATTCTTGGTTATCAATTCTTCTGATTCCAATTAACGGGGGGATATTCGCTATTGTACTAATGCTAATGTTCCTTTCGGGCATCATTGAGGGATCTCTGTTTCCTAAATACTCACATCCATCTATCGATCAAACGAACCTAGTAGTTAGTTTTGTGACGTGGTTGACTACAACCTTTCCTGAATCTGGGCCTGATATCGCGAAACTATTATTTTGGTCTTTCGTGGCTGGATTTAGTGAGCGTTTTGTTCCGCAGATAATTCGTAAAACAATTGACAAAACAGATGACAAATAATTTCAACTAACGTAAAAACTAGCGACCAAAATAGACTTTAGGCGTGCGCCTCAATATTATTTCGAAACGGTCTGGAACTTAACATGAACAAGCAAATACTTGGCGTTGGTGTAGTGATCATAGTTCTCACAGCAATCGGGCTCGAGATCTCGTACCGCGAAATTATAAGCTATGGATTCTCCCTTATGCTAATCACGGTTGGGCTCGCCGCGTTTTTTGGTACTCTTGCCCTTCCGGGGAGCGTTGATCCAGATGGCACCTTTCGCGAGCGTAGCGTTCGCCTATCGATTACCGCAACGCTTGTGGTTGTATACATCGTCTATTTCGGCACCACAGTTTTTTGGAAAGAAGAGCTTTCTACGCTCGAAGAGCAAATGATTAGCACACTCACCACACTACTTGCCATCGTTCTTCCGTTCT
>JAJFLT010000268.1 GCA_021772555.1 Opitutales bacterium
ACCTCGCTCATCTCGCGGAGCAACAAATCAAAATACTCTCCGCGCAATTTCCTCCAGGCAGAACGGTCGAAAGTCTCCCGGGTGATATCAACTCCATGCCGTCGCTTGATTTCTTCAACCACCGGTTCGCTGAACCCGTAGTTTTCCCAGTCCAGGCAATCCGTATGATTGGCCGTGCGCACATCAACGCCATCCGCCCCCAGTTCCATCAGTTTCCGCACCCGATCCGTAACCCAACGACGCACTTCCGGATAACACGGATCGACTGTGGCGGTGGGAAACTCGTTGCGGCCCACCGCCAACCCGAGCCATTCACCGGGCTTCAGCGTAAAACGACTCCGGCCCAATGATTGCTGAAGACGCGCGCTGCTCGTCCAGCGGTCATACCGCGTCCGTTTTCCGGCGTCGAAAGCAATACCCACCTCTCGAAAATCTCCTATCTGATAACCAAAGGCAGCAGGATCAAACCGAAGGCTCGGCACCAGGCCAAAGGTGACGGGAACCCACTCACCTCTGTCATCTTTAACCTCAACAAACGCAGAGAGGAAGTTTTCGAGTTCTGCCCCCGCGGTTTCGGCACGCAGCTCAACGGCCAGATATCGAGACCGTATGTCCAGCCCGGAAAAACAATAAGCGCGGCAACGACGGCTCGATCCTCGCCTCCTACCGGGAGCAGGCGCGAATCGTTCGGGTTCCTTATCGGCGATTCGTTCCTCGAAGTTTACCGGACCATCATACGATGTGTAGCTCCCGTTATCGTCGGACACCCAGAATACAAAATCATCGGTGGCGAGGCCCAGAGGAGCATCATCCCAATGGTATAGGGTTATCTCTTTAATAACCTCGGGGTCATCTGCAGGAAGCAGGGAAGGATGCAGGCGAACCCGCATTGCGGGGTTTTCCCTGATAAAGTGCGCAGAGGTCCGCGCCCATCCTCCGACCGCGCGAAGACCATTGGGAATCGGCTGACTTTCCGGAGCAAGCGTCCAAGGCGTTCCGAAGGCCATATCGAGAAATTTTATGATCGCGCAGGCTTCCATGCCGTGCCGGTGGCACTCGTCGCTGAGCACCTTCATCGGTTCGGGAACGGCATCTATGAATCTCTTCATTTGCCCGAGAGAAAATACTGTTTCGCTCCCCTCTCCTAAAATGCCGCCGTCTCTGCCCAAATAGTCGATCCAGTAAATCCGGCTCATCCCCATAGCGGCGTAGGTGCGAACAATCTCACGCAACGCTTCCTCGTCCCAATCCTTTTCAGCAAGAACCAGATCGTCCGGGAAATCGATGGTGACATGAAACGCAAAATCATTGGAGCGAACAGTCGACCCCGCTCTTTCCCGTGTCGCTGGTGTCAAGGCGAGGGACAAGGGCCGCAACTTGACCTGACCCTCAACATTGAAAGAAAGCGCACCCAAAAGAGCCAGCGGGTATTCGTCATAACCGCTCATAATTTCCTTGCCGTCCACGCTCAGCCGTAGTTGTCCTTCATCGAATTCCAGGGTAAAAACACAAAGGCCCGCGCCTTTGACTTCAGGCTCCCACCGCTCGCAAAAGATTCGGCCTCCCCGCTTGCCCAAACTCTCGATGCTGTAGAAATCTCCTCTTCCCTGCCCGCAACGGAAGTTGTAAGCTCCGTACTGGGATTTCCAATTGCCACCATACGGAGAGTTTCGATTGCCATCCAGCTTCATTTTTGGGTCATGGCTGAATCCGAGATATACCCCGAGTTCGGACTGTGGGGAGAACTCCACCTCAAATTCCAGCTTCAGCCGGTTAGAGGGTATGAAAGCAGTGATGAGCCGTCCCGCTTGCTGTATTTGCCAGGTTCCGTCCTGAAACATCCAGCCCTCCGTAGCCTGCCAGATATCCCGCTGTTCAACCGGCATTTTTTCCGTCGCATGGAAACAAAAGCCCCTAAAACGCGACGAACCATCATTGGTCGATACCCTCTTGCTTATACTCATAAATCTCGTCTCGATTAGATTACTAAGGTATTGTTACACTCTGGATTGGCATTTCTTATTTACGCTTTGAACAGTGAGTGGATGGTCGCTTGATAGCCAAAACATTCTAACTGATTGTGTTGAAGGATGCGTTCAACAATATTAATTGCTGGAATTAATATTCGTCCTTTGCAATCCGGTCCTGAGTTATTCGACAGTTGAATGGGCACCACTTTTCCAACACCAAAGTGTGGTTCGATTTCTTGGATTTGATGGCAATTTCACGCATTTAGCATGAAAGCTAATATTTTCCACATGGATGACAATATCTGCATAGTAAATACAATTTTTATTTGATATATTATCCTATCGTCAAAGAAAAGCGTTATAAGAACAGGAGAGTGGAAGAATGAAGACAGCGATATCAGAAGAGCAGATCGCTTTTTACCGCCAGAACGGTTTTGTTGTCCAAGAGGACTTTTTAAGACCGGATGAGGTAGAAGAGTTAAAATCTGCCGTCCTGGAAACGGTCGCATCCATGGGAACACGCAGGATTGCCGACGAAGGCGCCCCGTCGAAGGAAAAAGACGGTTACTACAAGGCGGTATTTACTCAACGCATTAATCTTTGGAAACTCAACGCCACCATAAAACGCTATATGCTCGAGTCCGAACTTGGGGAAATGGTCGGCAAACTCGCCGGTGTGGATGAAATGCGTGTGTGGCATGACCAAGCCTTAATAAAGGAACCTTACGGGAATCCAACGGCATGGCACCTGGATAATCCCTATTGGTCGTTTTACTCCCGAGACGCTATATCGGTGTGGATTGCGCTGGAAGATGCGACTTTGGAAAACGGGTGTATGTATTATATCCCAACAACTCAGAAGACAGCCACTTTTAAAAATGTAGGTATCGGTAAGAACCTCGGCGCCCTCTTCGAAGTTTATCCTGATTGGAAAAAAATCGCCCCGGTGGCCCTTCCCCTGAAAGCAGGCAGTTGCGGTTTCCATAACGGCCTGACAGCTCACGCCGCTGCCGCCAACATGACCCATAAGCGCAGAATCGCCATGACTTGCGCTTATATGCCGGGCGGAAGTACCTTTAACGGCCAACAGAACATTCTTTCCGTCGACTATGTGAAAACCCTGAAAGAAGGGGATATCTTGAACAATGAGGCGCAAAACCCGGTAGTTTTCTCCAAAGAAAATTAGAACCTGTTTCAGCTTCAATGATGCCATGCGGACCGAATTTGAAAGACTCGTTCCCACTGCCTCGAAAGGGGGATACTTCATAAGCTGTGACCACCAGACGCCTCCCGAAGGTTCCTATTCCGATTACCAGCTTTACTGCGCATTGTTCAGGGAATATGCCGAAAAGACAGGGAAGACGTCAGCCCATTGAAACTTCGTCTTCTTCCGCGGCCTCAATGACCGGGGCCACCGTGATGCCCATGGGGCACAGTTGGTATTCGTAGCTCCAGGCATCGCCCTTGGTTTCCCAGGATTTGGGCCCCCCCCTCCATTCCCATTGCGTATCGCAATTGTGGAGGTCCCCAAAGGCGTTCATGCGATTCCCATACACCGTTATATCTAGCTGGTGTTTGCCTTTTGACAGTTTACCTAGTTCCAGCCGGTAGGGATCAAAGGCGATTGAGCCGACTTTTTTACCGTCCACGGCGACCGTTATTAATGGACCCTTGAAGTGGGGAATTCTGAGGACTGCTTCTTCGCCGTCACCTTCGGTTGAGCAGTGGTAAGTGATATTTCCCGCGTAAAAGGGTAATCCCTGAGACACCCAATCGCCCCAGGCCAAATCACGCGCAGGCTCGGTCAGGCAGGCATGGCGACCCCGCAGGTTAACACCGAAATCTCCTAGCAGGTAAATCCACTCCAGGCTGCCTCGGCGCGTCAAAGGAAGCTCGACCATAAGTTCATGCAAACCGACGCTGATCGGGGGAATCGGGACTGTGGTCAGGCATTCATCGACCCACCACCCATCGACTTGCGCGGAGATCTCCTTCCCGTCGAACAAGATGCGGGCATCCGAGGCATCTTCGAGAACAAGCTTGGCCCCGCTAACGGCAATCTTCGACTCAATGGAAAACCGGAAAGACGCCAGGTGCTCCTCCGTATCTGATGGCTCCACCCAGGGTTGCGCGACAAGTCCGGTTTTTAGCCCCCAACCGAGCTCTGCCCGCATGCGGTTTTCGGCCCGCATAATTTCTTCGCGTTCCTGCCAGGGACCGTCATTGAGACGGTATTCCGCCTGGTCGAGTAGTAAGACGTTGGGTTCGTGCAAGGTTACTTTAACAGGATCAGCCAGCTCGCTTAATGGATTCCAAGCTGGCAGTGGAGGAGTCACGGATTTGAGCGACTCCGGCGCTGGCTGCAAGGTGAGGAGAAGGGAACCCGCCACCGTGGCCTGCCAAAGGATGACTGTGTCATCGCCGTCAAAGCTGACCGGGTGATCTTTCCGCAAACCGGACAGGGTGTCGTTGAGGGTAACCATCCAGCGTCCCCGAACACGAATATGGTAGCGCTGGTCGTCCGGAACTTTGCGGATTTGCGACGGATTTGCGGTGCGCGTGCAGCAGATAAAAAGATGTCGCCGGTCACCGTCCTCACGGATTTGGTAGAGCACATCATCGGCCATGCTGCCGTCAAACTTGCGAATTTCAAGGTCCCGGCAAGGTTCCAGGGCCTGCAGGATCGAGGTTCTTTCAAAAGCCACCTGATTGGATGTTTTGGCCAAATCGCGTACCGCGTCAGAAGGCTGCGCATCCACAAAACCAGGACAATGCCCTGCAATGATAACGCGCCCTCCCGCTTCAGCGAAAAGCCGTAGTCTCTCCAGCGTACTCGATCTTATGGTGATTAGATTGGGAACGATAATCGCCTCGTAAGCCATTTGGCCCACTTGAAAATAACGACCCTGCTGTCCCTGGTTCTGTTGCGACAGCAGGCTCTCGGCGATAAAGTCGAAATCGATCCCTCCATAGAGCAGCATATCGGTGATATTGCTGAAACGCTCTTCCTGTTCTCTGCACACGGCGTCGGTTTGGCTGGTCGGGCCCAGGGTCAGCCAAAAGCTTTCAATCGGATGGATAACCCCGACCCGGACCCGTGGTTTGCCTCGGGTCAAAAGATAGTTGAGTCGGGCAAAATGATCTTCGATGAGAGGATATTCGCGGTACCACGGCGATTGATAGCCAATGGATGCGGGGTAGTCCCGCTTGGCGTTGCCTTTCATCGTCACCCAGGTGAGGTGATGCACTCTCAGGGTTACGCCCATAGCCGCCTGCCAATCACCCTGGCGCTTATGTCCGGCAAAAGTGAAATCCCAATTGGTTACGCCATAAAGCTCGCTCATCACGCCGGGTCGGCCATCCTGGTGGGCGACGCTGGCCGCCTGCTTGGCCGTGGTCAGCTCCATGCGGTCGCACAGCATGTCGATGCCCGGCAGTTGGAATGAGCGGTAATGGCGCATCGCTTCCATGATACAAACGGTTTGAGATAAGAGGCGCGGCTCTTCCACCATGTGGCCGGTCAAGGCTAAGCGGTTTCGACCACACCATTCACCCAATACATCGGCAAAAGCGCCGGCGAAGCGCTCGGCCGCATGGTCCCGGTATCGCCACCGTAGCGGAGATTGCTGGGCTCCCGGCAACTCCCAGAATAACTCGGGCAGTTTTCCAATAAGGTCTTCGCCCCATTGTTCTCGGTAGGTGTCGGCAAAATCCTCTGTATAGGCGATGACAAAGTCGTTTTTATCTCCAGGATGACTGGGGCCCTCGTACCACACCACTTGCGGCTCATCGGTAAAGATTGCCGGGACTACGGTGCCGAAGAATTCACCCACCCGTTCCGCATAGCGCTCATGCGTGACCTCAGTGAACTTCCGGATCGCCGGGGCGCTCATCGTATCCACATAGCTCTGGTTATTGAACCATGTGGAATCGCCGGCAACTTCCAGATAGACATACCAAACCTGCCCGTAAGCGCTGGCCTGGCCTTCGGCGAGATGCTCATAGCGGTTCAGAAAACCGTCTTTCAAATCCACCGCATAACGCGCCAGCAGGGTTCCATGCCCACGTGCGGTCCGGGCGTGGGATCCGTTTTTAGGCGG
>JAJFLT010000269.1 GCA_021772555.1 Opitutales bacterium
GGTCAGTGGGGATCGATATTGATAAATAATCCTTTGGGGATACCTGAGCTCGGAGAAAATACTCCAATTGAAAATGTTAATTGGTATGATACCATAAAGTTTTGCCAGAAATTAAACGAGTTTGCAGAAAATAGCATACCGGAAGGATATGAATATGGTCTACCGACGGAGGCACAATGGGAATTTGCCTGTAGGGCAGGAACAACCAGTACTTTCAATACTGGCTTTGATGAAGATGCTTTGAATAAATCCGCTTGGTGGTTTGGAAACAGTGACCACAAGAGGCATACTGTAGGACAAAAACAACCCAACAATTGGGGCCTATATGACATGCATGGAAGTGTCGATGAGTGGTGTTATGATTGGTTTAGTGAATTCACCGAAGAATCTGTCGATCCTGCAGGAGATTGGTCTGGGAACTGGCGAGTGATGCGGGGCGGTGGGTGGTATTACCCAGCGAAATATTGTCGTTCTGCCAGCCGGAATTCCAGCGCCCCAGGGTATAGTATGGATGCATTTGGCTTACGATTAGCTTTGAGACCGATAATAAAGGAAATTACGCAGGAGAAAAATTAACCTAAACCCGTGACGAGGGTTTAGCGCCCTCCCAAGATAATGTAGGATATCGGGGATGTTGCCCAAATCAGATCAAATTACTTGTGACAGGACATAAAGATTCTGGACACTACCTTTGGTTCGTCGAACCCGAGAGAAGTTCATTTATGGAACGTTACCTACCGTATTCTATTAAAATTTGCAAGATCGCCGGTCCCAGCATCGATTCGGAACCTGAAGGGTAGTGTTCAGAATTTTTCGGAAGAACCGATTCTTAGCAAAATGTCGCGTTTTTCCATAGTTTGCATTTGCGTCCGCTAACGAAATGTATTAAAGTCTTATATAATACAGGGGGGCGTCTATATCATTTAGCTATCGATACGTTCCGAAAATTGGAAATACCAACAGAACGAAGGCGTTTCTGGACACGCCAAGCTGCGAGGAGCAATTACCGCGCCGGAGCCCTCGCCCGGCATATCGGTGATTGTTTGCGCCAGTTGGAAAGGCTTTTTGGCCGCCACCGATGGCGTACGCACTTGGATATTACAACCTCAGCCAATTTGGGAAGGAATCCAGGAAATCTATGAAATGACGCCGAACGAGTTTATTGGGCGATTTAGAAATAAATGGCCGCCCGACTTCGAAAACGTAAATGCAAACCCTCAAAAATCAAATTCATCATGAAAACAACACCAATTCACATTATCACATTCGCGACTGTTCAGCTCTTCCTACAGGCTTCGATTCAGGCTGCGGATGTCAAGGTTAGCGACCTTACCGCAGAAAGAGGCCGAGCCTTCGACAGCCGGTTCGCCTACGAGGGCGCCAGCGGGTTTAACGCATCGGACACGCGCCGACGGGGTTTTTATTACGGCGGCGCTTGGGGTTCGCTGGTCAAAGGCGATACCGCCGGAACTTACCACTTCTTTGCCTGTAGTTCGGGCAATTTCACGGAGGACGACGCTCCATTTTGGGGATACGATGAAACTTATGCCAAGTATTCCACGGACCGTGTTTCCTACGCCTATTTCGACGGATTGGAATGGGGGCCGCTAAAACCGATCATCGAGCCCCATTACGGCAGCAACTACAGCGGCACCAGGGACCGCCTGGCGCAAGCAGCATGTGCAAACAGCATCGTTCGAATCGAGGAACCGGGCTCAAGCGATACCTACTATTACCTCTTTTTTGAAACGTACATAGAGGAAACGTATGTTCCCCACGGTGAGCGAATGCCCGGATTGACAACCTATATATCACCGGACTTCGACGACGAGGAACTATCGGAACACGTCGAGTACGAGTATTGGGACGAGGAAACCTGGCCCGGCCGGTACGGGCTTGGAATCGGTGTGGCACGGCTCGAACACACGGAAAGCGGAGGCCAAAACACAACCGATTTTACAACCGGGTGGGAAGTACTCACCTACTCAAGCGTAACCGACTGGAGCGGTCAGGAGTGGAATACCGTGCCGACGAATAAGCGTTGGAAACCGATCATTCGCCCGAATATTCTGCGAGACGAAGATGATCAGATCAGCGGCGACAACATCGGGTGCTGGGATTCCGCATCCTCCTCATGGAAGGCCGGCCCCGAATTTGACGACCTGAAGGACCATCGTGATGACGGTGATGGCATCTCGGTTGTATTTAGCCATTTGCTTTGTGCCGGTATCGGTAGTGTCGATTTTGCGCCTAACACACATATGAACGCGGCCTATGTGGACAATTCCGGCGATATTCAGCTTTTCTATTTAGATATCAGCCTTTTCGGCACCCTTTGGTCCCGCCGGCATAATATTGGAGATTCCGTCGAGGATTTCGTTTTCAACCTGAGCAATGATCACACCCAGGAGATAAGCAATCCCTACTTCAGCGTCTGGCCGCATAAAATGGATCAAACCTCTAGCAGTATCGCTACGTTTGTCCCAATCGTCGGGACCGATCCCACTGAATTGGAAATCGTGGTTCGCGAAGGCAATCAATCAACAAATGAATGGCCGAATACGTCCTCTAGCAAGTACACCCTCATGACGTTGGAATTTCTGGATGGGGATCATACTGAGTTTATTGACTCGACCAACGACGGAAATACTTACTTTACAGTTGCGCGAAATTGGGATGGTTCCATCGCCACCGGCACAACAAAACTTGTCTTAGCGAAAAACGACTATCTCAATCCCGCCTGGAACTGGTCGCACGGCGGTCCATTATGGTACGACCGCATCACCAATCCGTATATAATCGATGCGGATTTGGAGATTTCCTCCGGGACCGGATCGAACCCGTCCATCGAAATGCTCAACGAGTCGGATGCCGCGAAGCTTCCGCAAATCCGATCCATCAGCCATGGATGGTTCGGGGGTGAAAAAAACGGAGTGGTGTATATCCGATTAACCAACGAGGATATTTGGGATTCGATTTCCAACGGGTGGTGGAATACCTCCTCGTCTTCTAACGACGTGCGAGACTATTTACGGGCATTTATAAGGGAGGATTCGGTCTATCAAGGCGGTGTATATCCGGTCGATTACCAGGTTTGGCTCGCG
>JAJFLT010000270.1 GCA_021772555.1 Opitutales bacterium
ATCACCGTCGAAATCGGCCAGGGCCACATCGCGGGGAGTATCGGCGGGCAAGGTAACGGAATTGGCCGGATCGAATCCAGACGCGCTGCCGAACAATATTTTGACGCCTCCCGAAACGCAGATTGCGAGGTCTGGATATTCGTCCCTGTTAACGTTTCCAATGGTCAGGGCTTTCCCCTCCTGTGGCAATTCCTGGCGGGCTTCCGGATTGTTGAAGGCGTTTCGGGTCGAATAGAAAACATAGGTTTTTCCGGATGCCAGAGCAACGAGATCGTCTATGCCGTCCTTGTCGAGGTCTGTGGAGGCAACATTTTGGGCGCCTTTGTTTTCAAAAGTCAGGGTCAGACGATTGCCGACGTCGAAACCATCGGGCGAGTTCCAGTATATAATACTCATCAGGGGACTGTCCGGGGCGACGGATTGCCACTGGCAGCCGATGGCCAGATCGAGCCAGCCGTCGCCATTAAAGTCGCCCGCCGCCATGTCGGTACCGCGAAAGGCCGGCAACTCCTTACGTCGCTCCAGAGCAAATCCATCTTTGGCGCCGTAATAAATCCAGGAATCGACGTTTCGATAATGGCTGTCGGAATTGTTGACCACGGCGAGGTCGTTCCAACCGTCTTTGTTGAAATCCGCCACTATACCGCCTCTCGTTCCGTTGCCGGGAAGATCGATCCGGTTTCGCCCATCGATGTCCGTTCCGTTATTGAGGTAAATGTAGGTGTTTTCCTTCTCGGTGTGGCCGTGGCCGCTCGGCATAACGATATCGAGATGGCCGTCGCCGTTCAAATCCCAGCGATTGATGATTTGGATGCGTCCTTGGGCGGATACGTAAAGATTGCTGCCCGCGTCGAGAAAAGTTCCATCTCGAAAATCCTCGAATGAATCCTCTGTCCAAACGGAGGCGGCATTAGTGGGATGGGTAAAGAAGACACCCCATAGGATAAAGGAGGAAAAGACGCGCCCCCAACTCTTGTTAATCCAAGGCAAATAATTTTTCATGACGGAAAGACGAAGAATAGTTAACTGTTTCCACAGTGCCAATTGTCCCGAATAATCAGTTTAAAGCGTTGGCGATGGCCAGAACGGATTGCCAGGCCCCCCAGGTGGCGAGGACGAAGAGCGCGGCCAGAATGAGATTTTCCCACCATTTGTTACGATATTCGGTTCCGATGAATTTTTTTCGGGAGGTGATATACCAAAGCCCGCCCGACAATACGGGCAGAACAATCACACCCGCCGCATTGGCGATAAGGGTGAGCGAGATAAACCCGGGCATGTTGGGAAGGCTCCAGATCAACGGTGAAAACAAGCACCACAATGCGACGAATCGATAGGTTTTGGAGCGGCTGACATCTTCGCGGGTGACTTTGGTCGCTTCCGAAGAGCGGCTGATTTTTACAATGTCGCTTAACATGTAACCGTAACCAGTGGCGTTGCCGATGACGGAACTGTAGAGGGCGGCAAAAACGCCCAGATAAAAAATGGGCCCACCCAATTTGCCCAGTGTGATAGTGAGAAGGTTAGCCAGATCATCCAGGCTTTCCACGGTGATCCCCTGGGGGTTCAGAATTTCCGCGCCGACCGTCCAGACGGAAAGGTCTAGAATGATCAGGACGAAGGTTCCGAAGGCCAGATCGTAGAGTTGCAGGCGCCGGAACTTCGGCCCTATCCAGCCTTTTTGCTGAATAAAATAAGGATACAAAAGGTTGGCGATGGAACCGCCCACGGCGCCGATCAAGGCAGTGACCACAAGGAATACGCTAAAGGAACCCTTTTGTTCGGGCATATCGAACAAGAAAATGCCCTTGACGGCCTCCACAGGACTGGGGCCGCTCCAAAGTGCCACCCCGACAAGCGACACGCTGAGGATAGCCAGAAATACATAAAACATTTTTTCGATATGGCCGAAGAGCCCGCGAAAAACGAAAATCGCCGCGACTACTACCAACAACACCGACCACAACAAAGGTGTGCCGAAGCCAAAGAGTTTGGCCGTCGTTTCGCCAACCCCTTTAACCAAAAAAGAACCATAGAAATGTCCGAAAAAAAGACCCACAAATCCCACGAAAATGGGAACCCAGGGGTGGATCCTCTTCAGCCCTGCCATAACACTTTCACCGTGTTGGTTGCAGAGTTGATACTTGGCAATGATGGAAACGAAGATGAAGCGCACGAAAAGAGCCATCGCCATCGCCCACATAAGCGCGTAACCGTAGTTGCCGCCAGCCACCGCCGAATCGACGAGATCTCCGGCACCCAACCAGGTCAGGGCCATGACAATTCCCGGACCGATGGATCTGAGGTATTGGCCGAAAGATTTTGGTATCTGAACTTCAGGTTTTGTCATGAAATGGTTCTTCCCCGAGTGTTAAAGAAAATATGGTATGTCTATCACCTGAATTATCTGAATTAAAATCAAGCCCATAGTTGAGAGAAGAAAGCCGCGCAAAAATTTGCCGTCCACAGGATTACAGTCAATAGGTTCTAGATAAGAAATCTGTAGACAGTAAACCATTGACGGTGGATTTCGATTCACCAGAATTTGCGAAACAATTTCCCATCCCTACCATGAGTAAATTATCAGTTGTTATCTGGAATGAAAACGTTCACGAGCAGGTGAACGCCGACGTTAAGAAAATTTATCCCCATGGTATTCATTACGCCATTGCGGAGGGGGTGCGTTCCAGGGACAGTGATGGACTGCTCGAAGTTTCAACGGCCACCCTGGAGCAGCCCGAACATGGGCTGAGCGAGGAGCGTTTGGAAAAAACGGATGTTCTGTTTTGGTGGGGTCACCGCGCGCACGGTGAAGTCGATGACAAAATAGTCGATAGGGTGCAGCAGCGCGTCCTCGCGGGGATGGGTTTGGTTGTCCTTCACTCGGCCCATTTTTCGAAAATTTTCAAACGGCTGATGGGGACTTCCTGCGCCCTCAAATGGCGTGAAGCCGGGGAGCGCGAGCGTCTCTGGGTGGTCAACCCCGGCCATCCCATTGTTCGGGGTATCGGGAAATGTGTGGAACTGGAAAATGCGGAAATGTATGGCGAACCTTTCGGCATACCGACGCCGGATGAGCAGGTTTTCATCTCATGGTTCGAGGGGGGCGAGGTATTCCGATCCGGTTGCTGTTGGATGAGGGGAAATGGCAAAATTTTTTATTTCCGGCCGGGCCACGAAACCTATCCTGTTTTCCATAATGCGCAGATTCATCAAATCCTCTATAACGCGGCCCTTTGGGCGGCGCCTCAGGGAGCTTGGGATGACGTCATGAACGCCCGCAATGTGTCCGTGGAGAAGGCTCGCGAGAAAATCCGAAAAAAGGGTGTTTCCCTGCACAGCGAGAACGAGGAAGGGTTTAAATAGTACCGAACAAGCCGCTTTCATTCAAAAATCGGTGGACAGCCGGGGCGGCCTCATCAGCCTTTTCCTTTTTCTCCGACCTTTACCGCTTTGATGACTTTTTCGTCCATGCTCAAAGAAAAAGTCTCACCTGGTTCAAGGACCAGAAACCGCTGGTCGTCCCAATGCCCGCGGAGCAAGTCTATGAGGAGTTGCGGATCGCTCTGCATACGCATGAATTTCCATCCCATCCATTGGGCGCAATCCTGGCAGTAGCGCGCTTCTTTTTCCGAGTCGCCCACTCCCAGATCGACAAAAGCGGCGCAGTTGTAATGAGCCAGGCCCTCTTTGTCGGTTTCCAGAAGGTACTCCGCATTGTCTTTGCCATATTTCTCCATGTATTCCTGGTGGAGTCTTTCAAAGCGCTCTTTGCCGGGTACATTCATATGCTTGTTCCAGCCCGGCGAATACCAGTAAGTGCCCGGCTGCGATGCCTGATACTCGGCATAACGTTCCTTACTGCCGAGCAGAATGGTAATGCAATCGTGGGCCCGCGTCATGACGAGACGGCATTTGCGGGTAAATATATTTTCCGTACCGCGGCTGCACATACCATATACAAGGACGATGGCATCGCATTTTACCCCCACTTCGATTTCGTCGATGGCCGTTTGCAGTTCGCTTCTTAAACGTTCCGGAACGTCATGCAGACCCGGATCGACTACTCGAATTGAAACAATTTTAGAAATTCCCGTCGCATAATGGCGAACTTCTTCCTCCAGAACTCCGCAAGCGAGGACGGCGATGCGTTTTGGAGAGAACGAGTTAATTTCTGACTGGTAGTGAGATTCTTTCACCTCTATTGTTTTAATATATAAATCATTCCCATAGGAAAGGCAAACTTACCGAAATCTAACTATTCGAGTTGAAACAATGGATTTTCGGTACTAAATTCCCTTCTGATTTGAAAGTGGTGCAATCTTTGGAAGAAGCTGTAAAACAGGGCATCCGCATTGCGGCGGTTAAATGTACCCAAGAGGCGATGTCAATCGACACCCCTCCCCAGGAAATTCTGGATGCATTGGTGAGAGGGATGGATGATGTCGGCAGACGTTTCAAGATCAACGAAATCTTTGTCCCGGAAATGCTCATTGCTGCCCGTGCGATGAAGGAAAGCATTGCGATTTTGGAGCCGGTCCTGGTAGAGGCGGGCATAAAGCCGGAATTTACCGCGCTCATTGGCACGGTACAGGGCGATCTACACGATATTGGTAAAAACCTGGTCGGTATGATGTGGAAGGGCGCCAACTTCCAGGTGATCGATTTGGGCTCAAATGTTCCTCCTGCTAAATTTGCCGAAGCCGTCCTCGCCCACAAACCGGATGTCGTGGGTCTTTCCGCTTTGCTCACCACAACTATGCCCCTCATGAAAGACACCGTCGAGGCCATCCGTGAAAAAGTCGGCGACACGGTCAAAATCGTCATCGGCGGCGCTCCTGTGACCCAGGATTATGCTGATGAGATAGGGGCTGACGGGTACGCCACGGATGCCGCCAGCGCAGTCGATTTGGTGCGAGACTTGATTGGCGCCCAAACGGGATAATTGCCATTCCGGAGGGAATTCGCATGGACGGGCGTGAAAGAGTCAATCGAATGTTTGCCCGTAAGGACCACGACCGGGTGCCGCGTTATGAGGGATTGTGGAAGGAAACCCTCGCCCGCTGGCAAGAGGAAGGTTTCCAGGGTGATAACAACGCTTTTCTGGATTGGATGGAGGCCGATTTCCATCGCCTTGGCATGATCTGGCCGGTCATTTACAAGGGAGATTCCACTGTTATCAATAAGGACGACTTCAGTCCAGGGGAAGATTCCATAATTCGAGAGGATGAATTGACCCATGATTTGCGGGACCCCTTCGGCGCTACCCTGCGTCGCTGGAAAAACAAATCGGGAACGCCCGAGCATTTGGGATTTGAATGCAATAGCCCGGAAGTCTGGCATGAACGGTTCAAACCTATGCTCCTGGCCAACGGCATCCAGTTAAATTTAGAAAAAATCAGGGAGGATTATGCCATCGGCCGGAGGGCCGGACGCTGGTGTTTCCTGGCCGGAGTGGAAACGTTTGAATTTCTCCGTGCCATGATCGGTGATGAGGTGGGCCTGATGTCCATGGTCGAAGAACCGGAATGGATTATGGATATTTCCCGCACCTTTACCGATCTTCAACTGATGAACTTCGAGGCTGCTTTGAAAGATGGGATCGAAGCGGATGGACTCTGGCTGTTTGGAGACATGGCCTACAACCACTCCACCGTCTGTTCGCCCAAAATGTACAAGGAGTTAATATGGCCGGATCATAAGCGCTTGGTCGATTGGGCTCACGAACATGGCATGAAGTTTATCTACCATACCGATGGGAAGATTAACAATGTGCTCGATCTTTACGTCGAAGCCGGTTTCGACTGCCTGCAACCGCTGGAAGCCAAAGCAGGCATGGATGTTCGCGAACTCTGCCCGAGCTATGGGGACCGGTTGG
>JAJFLT010000028.1 GCA_021772555.1 Opitutales bacterium
GAATACCTTACTTCACTCAAAGGAGACGTCACAGTTGAATCCGCCAGGGTAGATTTCTTGCTCGCGCTCATATCAGGATCTTTCTCGTAGCCGGGAGAGTAATATTATTAGGCAAGGATCATTAATCTTCCCATATTTGAGAAAACACGTCCTTGAAAATCTCAATCATCTCCTCCCTTAAAGTATCTTTGCGAATGTAATAAGAGGCACCCTCTTCTCCGCTTTTTTCCACCGCCTTGCGCGATGCCTGGGCCGTCAGCATGATGACAACTGCATCTGGGTCGATCTCCACGATTTTCGGCAGGGCGGCCAAACCATCCATATTGGGCATATTGATGTCCAGTAATACCAGGTCCGGTTTTTCCCGCCGGTATATTTCGATGGCGGGTGCCCCGTCATCCGCCTCGAAGAAGGTTTCCACCCCAAGTCGTTTTAAAATGGCCTTGAGGTAAAGCCGGATGTGGGCCTCGTCGTCAACTAGAAGAACAGATTTTGGTCCTGCCATATGAAATGCCTCGTTTATCAATTTGCCTCAGCCAAGGTTGTCCAAACCATGCTAAAGCTTTAATAATGACAAGGAAATAAATTGCCGTAAGGCTAGTCAAGGCTATAAGAGATAAGGTCTTTTAAGTAAAACAGCCAAGAGGATGAGCCAAAATAAAGTAAACGAAGTTTTTTTGCAACTTGTCGAGGAGGCGCAAATCAGGCCTTCCGAAAGCGACTTGCGGGCCCACGACATCATCGCAGAGGAGGGAACGCTCGACTATCTCGAAGCCGCTGTTAAAGCCGGGCTGCTACCCAAGGACACCGGCTGTAAACTCTGGGGTAAGACCCTTGGGTTCGCCTATATCAACCCGCTAACCAGTATCGTAACGGAGGAGGCCATGCAAAAACTTCCCCTCGATGCGAGCCGACGGCACAAGGCTTTGGGGTTATATTTTCTGGCCGATGTTTTAACGGTGGCCATGGCCGAGCCGGAAGATGGCGAAACGATGGCCCAACTTCAATCCATTGCCGGCTGCAAAATCAGCCCCGTATTTTCTTTGCCCTGTGAAATCTTTGATGCCATCGAAGTACAATTCTCCAATGTTGAAAGACTGGCCCAATCGATGGCCACATTGGAAAAATCGGACCACCTTCATTTAGCCGGACAGTCCGAGGACAATATGGCCAGTTTCAGCCAATCCCGGAGCCTTGTTTCCATTTTCGATACGTTACTGTTTCTGGCCATCAAGGCGAAAACCAGCCAAATTCATCTTGAGCCCCAGAAAAACATGACTCAGGTTCGCTTTCGATGCCAGGGCCGGTTAATTGACCAGTTGAAACTACCGTTGATCATCCACAAGGCGCTTGTCACCCGGTTGGGCGCACTTTGTAACCTGGAAAGCAGGCAGGGCGGGTATTCCATTGAAAAGGGATCTTTTATTCTCGGGATTGGCGCGGGCAAAGCCTCCTTCCTGGTTTCTTTCCTCCCCTCCATCCATGGCGTCAAGGTGGTGATTTCAGTTCGCTTGACGAAAAGTTACAGCATTGTGGAGAGTCTCGACGAGATGCTCATGTCCGCCGCAAACCATAGACAACTCAGCGAAATGATCGCCCGTTCAAACGGTCTGCTTTTGTTGGCGGGGAGGCCCGAAAGCGGCGTTGCGGATCTTTTCAATGCCATTGTCAAAGAGCTTTCCACAACCAAAAGAAGCATCCATATTCTGGAAGATTTCGTTGAGGTACAGTGGCCCGGCTTGACCCAGTCCCTCTGTCATCGGGACCCCGGCAGTCCCGATAGTTCATCCGCGCTATTGAAGGCGCTCATAAATCAGGATGTGGATGTAATCGGTGTGCGCGGAATGGACGACTCCGGGACCATGCGCCATGCCGTCGAGGCTTCCCTCTGTGGGCATTTAGTCATAGCCACAATTTCCAGTAACGACATTTGCGATGCCCTGGCCAGGCTATGCCTTATGGGGATCGATCCCGAGTCGTTGGCCGGAACGCTTTTGGGTGTGGTCAGTCGTCGGCACGTTCGTCGCATCTGCGGCAGTTGTAAACAAGCCTACGAACCTTCACCTGATATTTTGGAAAAGTATTTTTCCGATTGGAAAAAACGGGAAGTCATTTTTTATCGAGGTGAGGGCTGTGACATTTGCCAAAATACCGGCTATCACGGACGCATCACCCTTTTCGAACTTTTGCGGACGGATGACAAAATCCAAACCATTATTGCCGAAAAGCCTGGCAGCTTGGAAGCTTATGCCGGAGCCATCGGCCGCAACTGGCATCCCATTCGCTATGACGGGTTGTTAAAAGCCCTCCTCGGCCTGACTACCATCGAAGAAGTGGAAAAAGCTTCCCGCTAACCATCCTGCAAATTTTGATCAGGAACCCGTCTTGGGAGTGGGTAATTCAAAAATGAAGGAACAGCCGTTTCCCCATTCGGATTCGGCCCAAATGCGTCCCTCGTGCAAATCAATCAACTGTTTGACAATGGACAAACCTAGACCGGTGGAGGTCTCTCCACCCGTGGGACGGGCCGATAATTTTTGAAATTTTCCGAATAATTTACTCATCTCCTCCGGTTTCAAGCCAGGACCTTCGTCCTTGATGGAACAGCGGATTGTCTCGGCTCCATTCTGACCTTCCGATAGCTTTATCCATATCCGTTTGTCACGCGGTGAAAACTTGATCGCATTACTGACTAGATTGTCGATTACTTCGCGAATACGTCCTAGATCGGCCTCAATTATAAAATTGCCACCGGATTCGACCACCAAATCAATATTTTTCACTTTGGCCTGTTCTCGGCTCAATTTAACGATGTCGGCAACGATTTTTTGCAGATCGCATGATTCTTTGCGCAATTGCACATGCCCACTTTCCAACGCTTCGGTGTTGAGCAGATTGTTGACGATGGCAAACATGTGTATGGAGGCTTTTTCAACCCCTTGAAGCATTTCCAGGGCTTCAGTGTCCAAATTGTTTTCGGAATCGGACGCATCCTCCACCATGTCTTTGAGCAATCCCGAAAGTCCGGCAATTGCGGCCAGCGGGTTTTTCAAATCATGGGCCGCGATTCCCAGGAATTCGCTTTTCTTCTCATTCAGTATTTCCAATTCCTGATTCTTGTCCGATAATTCGTCGTAGGCTTTCTTCAAACTTTCCCGGGCCCGCTTTAATTCCATCTGCGTAGTCACACGGGCAATGAGTTCGCCCGTGCGAAAGGGTTTGGTCACATAATCGACGCCGCCCGATTCGAAGGCCTGCACAATATCTTCCGTTTCCGTTTTCGCCGTCAGGAAAATCACCGGCACATGGACCAAGCTCTCGATTTTTTTTAAACGTGTGCAAACCTCATAGCCGTCCATGCCGGGCATCATGACATCGAGCAGTATCACATCGGGCGGGTCCTGCTCGGCCAGTTCCAAGGCGCGTTGGCCGTTTTTGGCAAAGGCGATGTCGTATCCGTTATCCTCCAACAGGCTACCAACCAATTGCAGGTTTTTAGCTTTGTCGTCCACCACCAGGATAAAGGGAGGGTTATCCTCCTCGGCTGTTTGTTTTTCGGTTATCATGGTATTGAATTGTAGGTTTTCTAATGAATTAAAGAAGGCGCTTCAATGCATTAATCAAGTCGGGATACCGCGAGAGTTTCATCCCCATTTGATCGACGTCGAAGCTGTCCACCGCCAGGGCCAGGTCTTGGGAAAACTGTTTGACTAATGGCAAATCATATTCGCCGCCCAAATCGCTCAATTTTTGGGAGAAGTTTTTGATCGGTCCTATGCGGGAACGTTTGCTCGTTTGCTCCCATTCGCGCATAAAGTCACCTTCCAGGATTTCCAGCGCCAGGGGAAGCTTTTCCAGGATGGCGGAAGGCAATGCCTCACTGTCCTGTTGGATTTCAGAATTATCGGTCCCGATTTTCGCTTCTTCACTACTCTCAGCGTGGTCGCTGGGCAGGAATTTAGCCAGTGCATTGATCAATTGGTTTCTGCCCACCGGTTTGTGCAGGAAACCATTGATTTTGAGCTCTTCATATAACTTTTCTTTGTCCGATGCGATGGAGGCGGTCAGAATAATTATGGGCATGTCCATGGTTGATGGATTTTGGCGTATGAGGCGGGTGGAGTCCTTTCCATCCAATACCGGCATGGAAATATCCATCAATACCAGGTCGGGTTTGTGTTCGAAAGCCATATCGGCGCCCACCTGGCCGTTTTCCGCAATTAGAGTGTTTAAACCGGAATTATGCAAAAATTCCTGGATCAATTCACGGTTCATGGCGTTGTCCTCAACAATCAAAACGGTGGCCGGTTGAAATTGAACCTCCGCAATGGGTCCTTCAATTGGAACTTCGCCATCCATTTCCTGCACCGCGGGCACTTCCAGTCCTTTCAGGCAAACGGTGAATTTGCTTCCTTTGCCACGTTCGCTTTGCAAGGTGATCTCGCCGCCCATTGCTTCCACCAGCCGGCGGGAAATTGCCAAACCCAATCCGGTCCCGCCGAATTGTCTGGTCCTTTGGCCACTTTGCTGGACAAAAGCCTCAAATATGCGGCCCTGGTCCTCCTCGGCAATGCCGATACCGGAATCCGCGACCGTAAATTCCAGGTCCAGGGTACTTTGGTCCATTTGAGTATATTCTGTAGAGAGAGTGAGAGAGACATAGCCTTTTTCCGTAAACTTGATGGCGTTTCCCAACAGGTTGAAAAGCACCTGGCGCAAGCGCACCTCGTCGAGAAGAACATGCCGGGGGACGGACGGAGCGATCTCTATATTCAGGGCAAGACCTTTTTCCTTGGTTTTTATTTCAAAAATACGTCCAACCTCTCTCAAAACTTCAGGTACATCGACCGGCTCATAATCCAGGGTAAGTTTGCCAGCCTCGATTTTAGACAAATCGAGCAAGTCGTTAATCAAGCTGAGCAGGGTTTTCCCCCCCGATCGAATCGATGAAAGGAAGCGTTTTTGCCTGGGTTCTGTGACTTCTTTTTCGAGCAATTCACTGAAGCCCAAAATGGCATTCATGGGCGTGCGTATTTCGTGGCTCATATTGGCCA
>JAJFLT010000271.1 GCA_021772555.1 Opitutales bacterium
ACCGGCGCCGCTGACGCCGCTCATGCTGTTGATGACGATGCCTTGGCCGCTAAAAACTTTTTCACGGAGCAGGGGTAGCAGGGGCATGAGAATACTGGTTGGGTAACAACCCGGACAGGCAATCAGGGCCGCTTTATCCCAACCCGGCGGTGCGATCTCAGGGATGACATAGGCGGAGCGTTGGAGCAATTCCGGGTCGGGATGTTCGGAGCCGTAATAATCCTCATAAAGCTCCGGAGAATCCAGGCGAAAGTCGGCGCTCAGGTCGATGACCTTTTTACCCGCGTCCACCAGAGGGCGGGCGAAAGTCGCCGCGGCACCGTGGGGAAGAGCCAGGAAGACCAGGTCGATCTCCTCCTGAGCGGCCAGCGCCTTGGGTTCGGAGGAGGTGAAGCAGAGTCCGGCCAGCCGTCCGCGCAGGGCAGGGTGGGTATCTTCCACCAGCTGGCTGTCCAGGGAGCGTGAGGTGACGGCCGCCAGTTCAACTTGAGGGTGTCCGGTCAAAAGCCGGAGAAGGGTTGCCCCGGTGTAACCGGAGGCGCCTGCTATTGCTGTTTTCATGAGTTTGATTGGTGTAATTGTTGATAAATTTTTGGTTTTGGCAAAAAGGAAAGGTTTCGATTCGTGCTGTGGAGCTTTTTGGGCAAAGAAAAACCCTCCAGGACATCCGCGTCCGGGAGGGTTTCTCTGAAAATGGTTCCAGGAGAACGACCCTGTGGTCGGGATGTTAACGTTTGGAAAACTGGAATCTCTTGCGTGCGCCGGGCTGGCCCGGTTTTTTGCGCTCTTTCTGGCGTGGATCGCGTTTGAGGTGACCAGCTTTTTTGAGAGGAACTCTGGATTCCGGGTCGTGCTTTTCGAGGGCGCGGGCGAGGCTGTGGCGGATTGCTCCCGCCTGCCCATTGGGGCCGCCGCCGTTCACCTTGACAATGGCGTCGAACTGATCGGTAACCTCGATCGTCCCCAGAGGGGAAACCGCGGTCCGGGAAAGACCTTCGTGGTAGCAGTATTCCGTCAAGGGTTTGCCGTTGACGGTTATTTTGCCCGTGCCGCCGGGATACAGGCGCACGCTGGCGGTCGCCGTTTTGCGGCGGCCGGTGGCCCTGATAAAATCGATTTTGGCTTTGGCAGACATCTTATTTTCGTAAAACTGAATCGGCAATAAAGTGGATGGAGATCGGTTTGGCCAACAAAAAATTAATAGAGAGGCTAAATCTTAAAGACTGAGCGAAACCGGTTGTTGGGCTTCGTGGGTGTGCTCCGGGCCGGAAAAGATTTTTAATTTTTTAAGCATTTGCCGGGCCAGACGGTTTTTGGGCAGCATCCCCTTGACGGCGTGCTCGATGATAAAAGCGGGCTTCTTTATGCGCATATCTTCGACCGTGATGTATTTTTCATTACCCATCCAACCGCTGTAGAACATGTAGGTCTTCTGCTCCTCCTTTTTGCCGGTCAGGGCCACTTTGTCGGCATTAATGATAATGACGAAGTCCCCCGTATCCACATGCGGTGTGTAGGTCGGTTTATTCCGCCCACGCAGGATGTTGGATACTGTGACGGCAAGCTTGCCCAGCACTTTATCTGTAGCGTCCACCACGTACCAAGTACGCTCAATTTCGCCCGGTTTTGCCAAATAACTTTTCATGGTTTGAAAAAAAAGAAGGGTAAGTGCTAATTTTCCAGTCCGGCTTGTCAACTCCTTATTTTGGACAATTATTCGGGGCCGGTGCTTTTGGGTGTGTTTTTCAACACCATTAAATTGCGGCCGGGCTCTCAAGGCGCGAATTGTGTTGCCTCTGGCGGCCCGGGAATGGCATAATATTCGTTTGAACAGATTAAACAAAGGAAGGCAATGAACCCATTAGAAGAGGCCGTCGCTGCACAATTAAATCAGCTAGAGCAGATTAAAAAATACACCACCGTAGTGGCCGATACCGGCGATTTTGCCTCCATGAAGCAATTTGCCCCCCAAGACGCCACCACCAATCCATCCCTCATTTTTGCAGCCGTGCAGATGGATGAGTATGAGTACCTGCTCGAAAAAGCCGTCGCCGACAACGAAGGCAACGGACTTCACGGCCCGTCCCTTTCCGCTAAAATTGTGGATCACCTGATTGTCCATTTTGGCTGCGAAATTCTCAAAATCGTACCGGGTCGCGTCTCCACGGAAGTGGACGCCCGCCTCTCCTTCGATACTGAGGCTACGGTCGCCAAGGCCCGCGAGCTGATTGACCTCTATAAAGCCCGCGGCATCGAGCGGGAGCGCGTGCTCATTAAAATCGCCTCCACCTGGGAAGGCATCCAGGCGGCGGAGGAACTTGAAAAAGAGGGCATCCATTGCAACCTAACCCTGCTTTTTTCCATGCCTCAGGCGGTTGCTTGTGCGGAAGCGGGAATTACCCTCATTTCACCCTTTGTCGGGCGTATTCTCGACTGGTACATGGCGCACACGGGGGAGGACTATCACGGGCCGGACGATCCCGGTGTGCAATCCGTTGTCAGCATTTACAACTATTACAAAAAATTCGGCCACAAGACCGAGATCATGGGGGCGAGCTTTCGCAATGCGGGGGAAATTCTGGAGTTGGCCGGTTGCGATCTCCTTA
>JAJFLT010000272.1 GCA_021772555.1 Opitutales bacterium
ACATGCAGATTCCCTTCAGAATCAATATATCCCTCGTCACCGGTGACAAAAGCTGCTCCCTGCTCCCGAGGCATATCAGGATAATACCCGAGGCATAATGATTTCGAGCGAATATGAATTCTGCCTCTTGTTCCAGTTTCAGCCGATTGTCCACAGTCATCGTGAATATTAATATCCACGCCAGGCAGAGCCCGCCCCGATCCTTTTTGTCCATCGAGGAATTCTTCGGGAGTTAAGGCTGAGCATACGGCCGCAGTTTCCGTCATTCCGTAGGATGGGGCCAGACGAATGCCTTCTTTTCGAGCCGATTCCAACAAACCTTCATCGATTTTCCCACCACCCAGAAGAACCAGTTTAAACCTTTTCAGCCATGCGGTGGTTTCTTGGCAATCGAGGAGGCGGCGCAGTTGCAGAGCTACCAGTGAAATCATGAATTCGCCTGGGTCGAAGCCTGGGAACCGTCCGGCAACAAGTTCTTTGTGATTACCAAAAATCACCTTGCCCCCGGTCTGCCGGGCGCGAACCAACTGCATCAGGCCGCTCACATGATGAAGCGGGAGGACGCAAAAACTGTTCACCGTTGCGATACCGAATCCGGACGCAAAGGATTCCACCGCCGCCGCCAGGGTGTCCCGTGTATGAGCCGCAAAGCGCAGGCCACCCGTGCTGCCGCCGGTTGGAATAAAAACGGCGCCTTCCGCCCCCAACGCATCCGCCGAATCGGGGTCTTTACTTCTTTTGGGAATGACAAGTCCCTCCGGTAGTAAACCGCATATTTCGTCCGGCTGCACCAATTCAAAAAAATTCCTCCAGCGGCTAATACCCCAATCGGGATCGGCCAAAAATATGCGGCACTTCTTTTCTTCCAGTGCATCAAAAAAGGCGGCTTGAAACTTAACCGGATCTTTTTCGCAAAGAAGCAGCGTTTTACCGTCATCTGACTTCGTGAGGCGGGGCTTGGCTTGAAATTCAAGTTTTTCCCAAATCTGCAAATATTCTTCAGGCGATAGCTGATACAGGTTCAGTTTGGGGCCGTTCCCATGCATGGAGAAGCCATCCTCGGCCAAAAACCGATTGGTCCCGAATCCCAAGGCAACGTCCGGCTTTCCAGCCATATCGGCCAAACTCAAACCCGCCTGGAAACCGATGGCCGTCTCGAAAGCCGACGTAAAAATGAGTGGATTGGGACAGTGGGCCGACCATTGCAGGAATTCTTTTGGCGATCCCAGGATTGAGGTTTTCACGACCAACGGACCCGTCCATCCATTGGCAACCAGTTCTTGCAGGCTATTTAAACCGGTTGCGGATTCGTCCAAGGCAATGGGCGTGGAATAGGTCTCGGCTAAACTTCGCATCCGATGCAAACACTCCACAGGGAGGGGCTGCTCCAGAAATTCAATCTTGTTGCAACCTTGCAAAAGCTCCAACCAGCGTACGGCCTGCCCTTCATTGAGAACTCCATTGGCATCGAGTCGAAGACGACCGCCCGGCGGCAGAGCGGCCACGAGGAAGTGCAATGTCTTTTCTTGAGAATCAAAGTCGTCCAGGCCAATTTTCCATTTAAAGGTAGTAAATCCTTTCTCCGCCAGGCGCACGGCTTGATCGACGGCATCGTCGCCAGCAGGAAGGAGAGCCGCTGTTCGCAAACATTTTCTTTCCCCTATATGCTCGGCACGTTGGGCTATGCTATCTCGGGCGGTTGCAAAAGCATTTCGGACACAGGGAAGTGTGTGGGGAATTTCCACAATCTGGCTCTCCGTGATTTCACCGCCCAAATTGCGGCAAAAATGCAATGCTTCCGACAGATTTTCAGTGGCAAAATGGGGCAATGGAGCGATTTCACCATAACCGAATTCTCCATCCTCATCCTGCAATCGGACGATGGCTCCTTCCCGCGTCGAGAAATAATCCTTTCCCAATCGCACAGGGCGGACGAATTTCCGCTTGTAGGGCTTAAATTGAATCCTGTAATGCATTTACCCGGCTGTTCTCTTACCTGATGGAAGGGTTTCCTTAAAAAATTTAGATGCCGCAAGGTTGTTTTGCATTGATCCCTATTTAAGGTACTGCCATAAGTCAGCGTTTTGGTCAAATAACAGGGTAATTCCGAAAATAATAATCAACCTATCTTCAATGGCCGCAAGGGCCCAGAATGAATGGCGCTAACGCCTTTTGGCAGTAAACTAATAGCCGATGTGGGCATCAGCATGGGAGACGAGGGCAAAGGCCGCCTCGTCTGCGAACTGGTAAACGAATTAAGCAGAAAATCGGGCCATAACTCGCGCGTGGGAATGGTTATGAAGGTCAATGGCGGAGCCAATTCCGGGCATACGGCGGGCGGGCTGAAATTCAACCTTTTGCCATGCGGTGTGGTCGCCCATGAGGTCCCCTGCCTGGCCATCGGTTCGGGTGTGGTGGCCGACCCCCGCAAGTTTTGGTGGGAAATCAAACCAATTGAACACCTGGGCTACAAAATATTCGACCGCCTCCTCATCGACGAACGAACCATGGTCAGCGATTTGAGTCACCGCCTGCTAGACCTGGCCTGGGAATATTACAGGGCCAACATTCTCAAGGAATCCGCCCGCGGCTCCACCGGACGTGGCATCACGCCGGCCTATGGCGATGAGGTTGGCCAATGGCAGATTACCTATGCGGATTTCTTGGGGGTAAAGGAAAATTTCGCCATTAAATTGCAGCAACGCATGGACCGGGCGCTGCGCACCATTTATCACGTTTGCCGGGTGGACGAAGAGGCCTGGAACCGTTTTTTTACGACCCTCACCACGGCGGAAACGAGAGCTAACGAACCGGCCATAAATGATGGCATCTTGCCCGCCGAGGAATTTAACTTCGAGCGTTTCAAGGCTCCTTCCCCCGATTACCTGAATTACGAGGCGGTGATCGATACCTATTGGGAGGCGGGCGTGGCGCTGGCCCCAAAAATTGGGGATATCAGGGATGCAGTGCTGGATAACCTGGCCCATGACAATTATGTGATCGGTGAATTCGGCCAATCCTACTGGTTGGACAAGCGCCACGGGTTTTCCCCCAATGTGACCGCCTCACACACCTATGTGCCGGAATTTTTTCAATCGGCCGGAGTGCCCGCACAACTGGTTCATACCATAGGGGCCAGTAAAGCCTACGACACCAAAGTGGGCACACATGATTTCATTACCCAGATGAATGATGCCCATCCCTTAGCCGAGA
>JAJFLT010000273.1 GCA_021772555.1 Opitutales bacterium
TAGGATTTGAAATTAGGCGCTCGGCCTGAATAGCGGCTTTGGGATTCGCTGACTGTATAGCGGTTTCGATAATTCGGGCGGCCGCCTGGCCAAATTCTACTGCGAGATCATTGTTATTGGTTACCCGAACCGCCGATTCTACCACTTCAGACAACTCTCCATCTCCCTTATAAGCAGCAACCAAAGCGGGCAACTTGGAAATCGCAGGCATCTGCTCGTCATCAGCGCCGTGGAAACCCCCGACGGTTTCCAATTCCTCTAAAATCTTGAACGCGTAAGCAACCGTATCATCGTTGTCATGAGTCATCCGAACGGCTGTTTCGATATTTTTGCTAAGTTGCTCACCTTTGGACTGTTTTACGTTGGAAAGGACCTTCGTGATCATACGGTGTTTGGTGTTTTCATCACCATCAAAAGGGATTGCCTCAGCTCGCTTGAGGGCCTGTCGTTCCGCTGCCGCTATATTATCCAGGGTATCTCTCATAGGATGGTCGATATATCCCACATAATCGCCGCCGTATCCAAAATGTTCACGAAACAAATCTTCGTAATGTGTTTTGTCGTAACGACCGTTATTAGCAGCTAGAGAACGCAGCATGACCATTGCTTGTTCTCCGTAATGGGAAAACTCCCCCACCTGTTTCCTGCCGTGGGCAAAATATCCGGCCACGCCTTCGTAGTCCGCAGGATTGGGGGCGCGAAATTCCGGAGAATCTGCTGCAATTTCACGGATGCGGTTTTGATCATAGAGCCAATGCAACCCCAGTGAAGCGGCGTCGGCCACCAGTGCGCCCAAAACTGCGCCTTTCAATCTGTCTTCGATATCGTTTATCATCTCGTTTTAAATTTAATTTCCAAATCTATTGATTTACAGGAAGAGTCAGACGCCGCCGTTGCACAATCCTTACAGCAAAATGCAATTAGGATGCTGGAAATCAGCCCACTCGATCAGAATGAGGGTTAAAGCAATAGAGTTCCAGCCGCGCCGAACCAGCTCCGGGCTGAAAAGAGAGCCAATATTAGAGGGAACTGTGGGAGCCGTCACAATGGGCTCCATTGCCGCTGTGTTTGCAGCCGCAAAAGGCCACCCTGGATGCTTCTTCGACGACCACTTTTACCGGGGCGATTCCAGTTCCCTTATGGGAACCATCGCAAAAAGGTTGACCGGAAGACTTGCCGCAAGCGCACCACCAATAAGTTCCCGGTTCTACCTGCTGAACAAACGGTCTTTTCTGAGCGATTTCAGGTTCCGCCATTTTTACTCCTTTTTCTAGGGTGTTTATTTATAGCCTTGCCCGAAATTGGGCCGAAGGATATAGTTTACAAAGTTTGCGCTTATTTTTTCGGGTCGAGAGAATAAATAAGCTTTTACTTTATCATTCTGCAAGAAAAATTCCGATTTCTTATGAAGCTTAAAATCTCAAACCGGTTCACTATCCGAACGGTAGCGTTATTTACATTATTGCCTACAACTGGGATGTCTGGAGCATTACCTGAAGAGTCGGCCCGGCTCGATGAGTTTTTCAAGACTTCATTTGAAAATCGCCTGGCCCGCGATCCAGAATTTCAAACCCGGCTCGGCATGAAAAATGATTATGGCAATTGGACCGATAGGTCGGACGCGTTTGCCACCCAATCGTTAGCCATCATCGTTTCCGAATTGGCAACCCTGCGCAATGAGTTCGATTTTGATAAACTGGATGGGCAATCACGTCTCAGCTACCGGCTGTTTGAGCATCGGGCCGAACGCGAGATTCTCAATTACACCTGGCGTTTTTATGATTACCCGGTCAACCAGATGCACGGCTTGCAATCGGACCTCCCCGCCTTCCTCATCAATGCCCATAAGATCGTCGATGAACGCGACGCACTCGCTTATACTTCGCGTTTGAGAGGATTCGAATTCGTTTTCGACCAACTGATCGAAAATCTGGAAATACGTAGAGAAAAGGGCATCATCCCTCCCAAATTTGTTGTCCCGTTAGTCCTGTCAGCCTGCAACAATTTATTAAAAGGTCAGCCATTTGAACAATCGGCAAAAAACAGCAGCCTGTGGGAAGACTATAATGACAAAATAGAAGCCTTGGAAGGTATCGAACCCATGCGCAAGAGTGAGCTACTGAAGTCAGCGCGCGAGGCATTACTGGATTCGGTCGGCCCCGCTTATGACCGCCTCATCCATTACCTGCAGAAACTGGAAACAGTGGCCACGGATGATGACGGCGCCTGGAAGTTTCCGCGCGGTGGGGAATTTTACAACCATGCTTTAAGAAATACGACCACGACGGAATTTACGGCGGAGCAAATCCACGAGATCGGTTTGGAAGAAGTGGCCCGCATTCACAAAGAAATGCGCGGGATAATGGAGGCGGTCAAATTTGAGGGGAGCCTGCGGGAGTTTTTCCATTTCATGCGGACGGACCAACAGTTCTTTCACCCCGAGACGGAAAAAGGCAAGCAAACCTATCTGCATGAAGCTACAGCAGCCATCGACAGTATGAAGGCGCGTCTCGGGGAGATGTTCATAACCACGCCACAAGCCGACCTGCAGGTAAAGGCAGTTGAAGCATTCCGAGAAAAATCGGCCGGCAAGGCTTTTTATCAAAGACCGGCTCTGGATGGCTCCCGTCCGGGCACTTATTATGCCAACCTGCGATCAATGGCTGATATGCCGACTTATCAGTTGGAAGCGCTGGCTTTCCACGAAGGAATACCCGGCCATCATTTACAAATTGCCATTGCCCAGGAAGCGGGCGGGATTCCGGATTTTCGCAGGCACACACGTTACACCGCGTTTACCGAGGGATGGGGGCTTTACAGCGAATATATGCCCCTTGAGTTCGGATTTTACAAGGATCCCTCTTCCAATTTCGGACGCCTGGCCATGGAAATCTGGAGAGCCGCACGATTGGTCGTGGACACTGGAATTCATGCCAAAAAATGGACCCGCCAGAAGGCCATCGATTATCTGATCGAGAACACCCCAAATCCTGTGGGCGACTGCATTCACGCCATCAATCGCTATATCGTTATGCCATCGCAGGCCACGGCCTACAAAATCGGGATGATAAAAATTCTCCAATTACGCGAATGGTCAAAGGAGCAATTGGGTGAACAGTTCGACCTTCGCGAGTTTCACGAATTGATCCTCACCGGCGGCCCCATGCCGCTCGACCTGCTCGAAAAACAAGTTCACGAATGGGTCGATTTTAAAACGTCGTCCCAAGATACCTGAATTGAAATTCTGAATCAGAAATTCATCCATGCGCCGGTTGTGAAATCATAATACCAGGCGGGATTGGCGCTTCCGGATTGATACCAAAGCCAGCCACCAAAATTAACGGAGTAGATGTATGGATGGATCGTATCGCCTGTCCAGGCCCAACCCAGTTGTTC
>JAJFLT010000274.1 GCA_021772555.1 Opitutales bacterium
CTTAAACGAGGGGGAAAGGCCGCCCGCGCCATCCCGGGGCGGCGCGACACCGATCTGGAGTCGGGAAACTGGATGATCGAGGGGGAAAATGCCTACATTGTGTGGGACGACGGAAGCAGGGATTTCATCCGTAAAAACAGCGACAGTTATAGCCTGCGCGGCTCCGTCGGAAGCGGCAGAGAATATGACTCCAATTTGCAAAAAGCGGATTCCTCCACCACGCGGGACCATTTCAATCTTTCCATCGGCCCCGCCGCCACGACGGAGGATTTACTCGGATATTGGGAATTAAAAGACCTGAATGGCGACGCATATTATGTCGAAGTAGGCCACTGGAGCCAGGCCACCCGCTACATTGAAACCGATGAGCGCGGCATCATTGAAGAAACGGGCCGTTGGACGATGCTTAGCAACGGAGTCCATATAACTTGGGAAGACGGCACCCAGGACACCCTGCGGATCACCGACGAAGGCATCAAACTGTCCTCCTTTGCCCCCGGTGCAGTAATCACCGGAATTCCTTTAAATGAAATTCCCGCGGACCTCGCCTCGATCGAGAAATTCGAGGAATTTGAAGACGCCGTTGAAGATAAATTACTGGAGAAACGAAGGGCCGAACTGGCCATGCAAAGAGCCAGGGAAGATGCCCGAAGGAAGGCGGAAGAAGAAGCCAGACGCAAGGCGGAAGAAGAAGCACGCGCACGAGCACTGGCAGATGCCCGCCGCCAGGCGGAAGAGGAAGCACGCCGGAGAGCCGAAGAGGATGCCCGCATAAAAGCCCGTGAGCTTGCCCAACAAAAAGAGACTGACGAAAAGAAAAGAATGGCCGAGGAAAGAGCCAAACGCAAGGCGGAGGCACTGGAACGCAAGCGGATCTTGGCGGAAGAACAACGCAAAGCCAAAGAAGAGGCACAACGGTTGGCTGAATTGGAAGCTCAACGCAAGGCGGAAGAAGAAGCGCAACGACTGGCCGCATTGGAAGCCAAACGCATAGCGGAAGATGAAGCGCAGCGACTGGCCGCATTGGAAGCTAAACGCAAAGTGGAGGAAGAAGCGCAGCGACTGGCCACATTGGAAGCTCGTCGCAAGGCGGAAGAAGAGGCACAGCGACTGGCCGCATTGGAAGCTCAACGTAAGGCAGATGAAGAAACGCAGCGACTGGCTGCATTGGAAGCTAAACGCATAGCGGAAGATGAAGCGCAGCGGCTGGCCGCATTGGAAGCCAAACGCAAAGCAGAGGAAGAGACACGCCGGTTAGCCGCACTGGAAGCCAAACGCCAGGCGGAGGCGGAAGCCCGCCGGTTGGCGGCGCTGGAAGCCCTACGATTGGCCGAACTGGAAGCTCGACGCAAGGCGGAGGAAGAGGCACAGCGATTGGCCTCACTCGAAATACAGAGCAGAACAGAGGACGAAACCCGCCGTTTGGCTGAACTAGAGGCTCAGCGCAAGGCGGAGGAAGAGGCCCGCCGGTTGGCGGAGTTGGAGACCCTGAGAAGGGTGGAGGAAAACGCGCGCAGAAAAGCGGAGGCGGAAGCCCGCCGATTGGCCGAACTGGAGGTTCAACGCAAGGCGGAGGAAGAGGCCCGGCGTTTGGCCAAACTGGAGATTCAACGCAAGGCGGAGGAAGAAGCCAAACGGTTGGCGGAGGCTCAAGCGCGAGCACAGCCCTCAGCGCCTGGCCACCTGCCCATCATTCCATCGACTCCCCCGATTGTCGGAAGTCAGATTGCGGCCGGAGCAGAAGTTTGGCAGGTTAAAGACTCAGATGGAGATCCCTTTAAAATCGTGTTGAATCCCGATGGATCAGCCATCAGCACATGGGCCAAGAGCCTGGCCGGCCGAAAAGGTCAGGTGGGCCGTTGGAAAGAGGTTAAAGCGGGCAAACAAATGGGCAAACAAGTCGATTGGTCCGAAGGCGGCACTTATGTCATCGCCGCAACCAAAAAGGGAACGGGTTACCTGTTGAGCGCCTACTCCTCCAGCAACACCAAAGGAACAAAGGGACGCCCTGTATCCGATGCCGAACAGACCGATACCTCTTCGGTGGTTTTGTGGGATGTTGTTTTCGGAGACGATTTTGCAGACGCCACACTCGACACAACAAAATGGAATACCAAATTTCCCTGGAGCCAAATCATCAATAATGAACAAGGGGGCTACAACCCCGGCAACGTCAGTGTAAATGACGGAAATCTTGTTTTGACGGCGACGGACGACCCCATCAACTACGGCGGCCAGGAACTCAACTATACCACCGGGGCCATCAATACCTACAACCTTTTCGAGCAGGCTTACGGTTATTTCGAAATCCGGGTCAAAGTGCCGGAAGGCAGGGGTCTTTGGCCCGCTTTCTGGTTGTTTACAAGAAACGGACCACCCGAGATCGACGTTTTGGACGTGCTCAGCGGCGAGCCCGACCGGGCTCATTTCAACTCCATTTATCTCGACCCGGCCGGCGGCACGGGCAAGCAGAGCGCCTCCCACAAAGGAATCGATTTCTCGCGCACCTTCCGTACCGTGGGATTGGAGTGGTCCCCCAACGCCCTCGTCTATTATATCGACGGCAAGGAGATGGCCCGCTTCACTAATCACATTCCCAATCAACCCATGTTCATGGTGGCCAGCCTGGCCGTGGGCGGCGATTGGCCCGGCCCGGTGAGTGGTTGGACGGCCTTCCCGGCCCGCATGGAGATCGATTTTATTCGGGTCTATAAACAACGCCGCTGATCTTCAACCCGGCAGCCGCCAGACCGAGTTTCTTCAGGAAACAACGGCACATGGAAGCATGGCGGCATCCCGCATCCCGTGAATGATCTTTTTATTGGCGGGACAAAAGGTGCAGAGTATCCCGGAAAGCTGAGGCCCGTCCTCATCGACAAAATAGTAAGGACTCAAACGGACCCGGCCTTCCTGTTCCTTCAACTCTCCGGACGAATCGTAAACGGGATGGCGTAGGCGTTGGGGTTTGTGGTAGTCCTGCAAAACATAGAGACTTTCCGGGCTCGATTGGAGGGCCTCGTCGATGCCCTGCTGCCACTCGCGGCGGGAAATATCGCTGCCCAGCAGAACACTTCGCGCGCCCCAGGCATTTTCGTGGAATCCACTTAACTTCAGGATCAGGTTGCGCTCTTTTTGAGAGGCCTCGCCAAGCTGCTCCCATTTCCAGATGGGCCGGCCCCCGATACTGGGAGCATCAAGCACGGCGCTGGGGGGCAGTTCCACCCGATCCACAACCCAGGACCGGGGGATCACCTTGCGCAATAGTTTGAAAGCCCTCGCGGAAAGGGATTCCCGCCAAAAATCTTCCAGCAAGTGGTGGTGAAAAAGTGAAAGACCCATCTTCTCCTCCTGAAAGGGGCGCATGGGCGGCGTGACCACCAGCTCGGAATCTTCCAAAGCGTCGAGTATATATCCCGCCACAGGCACATTGGACAAATCAAACAATTCCCAAAAACGGTAAACAATATCGATCTGCTCGGGATTTCCGTCGATTGAGGCGCACAACGTGGTCCCCAAGGGCATGACCTCCGATGGGTTAAAACAGTAAACCCTTTTCCCCATCTGCCGCAATTGGGAGGCCAGCCACTCCATTTCAGGCCGATAGGTCTGGGCTTCGTCGCTCACCAGAATGGCGATCAAGGGCAGTGTTTTCTGGGGCGTCATGCCGGCCAAAACCCGGTAGAAGGAGTGGATCATGAGATCGCCTTGGCCAACCAGATTGGCGCTGTTACCGCCGTAGAGCCGGTTGATGTATGCGGTCAGACCGATTCCTCCCGGTACGCTGTCGATCTCGGTCAAGGCGAATCCGTTTTCGGTCATCAACAAATCAGGGCGGATGATCCTGGGCGATTCGCCGCGCAGTCTTTTCGATCGCGCATGCTCGACCAGGGCGGGGGGCTTTCCGCGGTCGAGGTAGTCCGCCACCCAGGGTGCTTTGAGGGGTTTATTACGCAAAAGATTTTTACCTTCGACCGAACGCAGGTAGAGCAACTCCATGGCCCGGTAAAACTCGTGGCAAGCTTGCCCGATGGATTCTATCTGTCGGATCTGGGCCGCAGTCAAAGGCCAGGGCTGGGGAGAAATTTGCCAGGTTTTATCCTCAAACAAGGGCTGCTGGCGAAAAGCCTCCCGGATGCCCTCAAAACTTAGCGATTCAGTCTTCATTAGAAAATTCAATCATCAACACCACTGTTCTTGCTCCGCGCCAAGGGACCACCTGCCCGCAGCCAGGCGTGAATGAAAAAATCGATGCCGCCATCCATCACCTGTTGGATATTGGAAGTGTCGGCGCCGGTGCGCAAATCCTTGACCATTTGATAGGGCTGAAAGACATAGCTGCGGATCTGGTTGCCCCATCCTATCTGGTTTTTTTCACCGTAAAATTTTTCCATTTCAGCCCGTTTCTCATCCGCCATTTTTTCATAGATGCGCGATTTGAGGACCTTCATGGCGGTAGCTTTGTTTTTATGCTGGGATCGTTCGTTCTGGCAGGCCACCACGATCCCTGTGGGCAAATGGGTCAACCGCACTGCCGAATCGGTTTTGTTGACATGCTGGCCGCCTTTGCCGCTGGACCGATAGGTGTCCACCCGGATGTCCTCTTCATCCAGATCGAGATCGATATCGTCCTGGATTTCCGCGATGACATCGACGGCGGCAAAAGAAGTGTGCCTTTTTTTGTTGGAATCGAAAGGGCTGATGCGGACCAACCGGTGCACCCCGCGCTCGGCCTTGGCATAACCGTAGGCATTGGGACCGGAAATGACAATGGTGGCCCGGCTTATACCCGCTTCTTCACCGGCCAGAATATCCTGAATTTCGGCCGTAAATCCACGCCGTTCCGCCCACCGGCCATACATGCGCAGCAGCATATCGGCCCAGTCGCAGGACTCCGTGCCGCCAGCCCCGGCATGAATACTGAGGATGGCGTTGCAGGAATCGTGAGGGCCGGACAAAAAGGAATCGACCTCCAGAATGTCGATCTCCTCCCCCATAGCGGCCACATTCACCGTGATCTCCGTTTCGTAATCGGAGGTATCTCCATTTTGCGACTCGGCCACGAGCTCGCACATCAACTGAAGCTCTTCCACTTTTTCGTTAAATGCGGAAATTTTGCCGAGCGAGCTTTTCAAACGGCTAACGGTGGTGGCTGTCTGCTGGGCCTTCTCATTGTCGTCCCAAAAACCGGCCTGACCCATCTGCTCTTCCAGACGGGTGATTTCCTCTTTCTTGTTATCGACGTCAAAGATACCTCCACAGGTAACCGGCGCGTTTGGTGATCTCTTCGACTTTGGCTCGTATTTCTGGATCCAGCATGATCCCTATGTAGTGAGAACATTGAGAAAGTTTGACAAGACTTATGGAAAAAATTTCTTAAATTTCCAGAAAGACAGAAGCCCGTAATAAAAAATTATCTGCGAAATCTGCGGTTAAAAGACACTTTATCTTTCGCTTAATGAGCGGGGGGGAAATCTTTCAAGTTCCAGGGCGGTGCGCTGCATTGAGCGGCGATTCCGTTGAATTCCTCGATTTCCGCTTTGGTAAAAAGAAGGCCGTTGCTTTTTTCGCTGCGGGCGGCGCCGGCGGCCTCGATTTGGCCGGGCAGTAGGCATTTCTCATTACCGGGACCGAGGATGTTTTCAATGACGGCTTTCACATTGTCCTGCTGTCCGCGCCCACGGGCAAATGCGCCCGCACTGAGCGCGTCAGGATGAATTACCTGAAAAAAGAAACAGGTTGAGTTCTTTTCGCCTTCTTCATGAGGCCGTCCGCGGATGGCCGGGAGAGAGCCTCCGATGAGGGCTGCCATGAGTTCATTTAATAGCGACAACCCGTAGCCTTTGTGTCCGCCAAAAGGGAGCAACGCCACTGCTTTGGCCGCGTCGGTGGTGGGATTACCCTCGGAATCGATGGCGGCATTGGGCGGCAGAGGCAGGTTTTCCCGTGCCAATTGCTGCACCCGCCCCATGGCCACAACCGATGTCGCCCAATCAATGACAATGGGAAACCCGATGGCGTCCGTGGTGGGCAAACCCCAACTGTGGGGATTGGTTCCCAGGGTGGGATTGCGCCCCATGAACGGGACCACTTCGGCCATGGCGGAAGTGCAATTGGTGTAGGCGATGTAGCCTTCTTTGGCCGCCTCCATGACGTAGCCTCCACCCCACAAATAGTGAAAGGCGTCATCCACGCTGACCATGCCCAGGCCGAACCGGTCGGCCAGCCTTTTACAAGTGTCCATGGCTTCATACGCGACCGCCTGGCCCATTTTTCGATGGGCGTTCCAGACCTGGGCGGCCTCGAAACCGGTGGGCACTACTTCAATAGAGGCGCCCGGTTGGCATCCACCCGCCCCGCTTCCCAGAAATTCGTCCAGATGCAGGGCTTTGAGGGCGTTATGGGTGCGGATTCCGTGCCAGGACGCGCTCGAAGCCATGCGGGCGCCACTGACGGATTCTTCGGGCGTGAACCCACGATCGAGGTAGGCCTTGGTGACCAGGTTATCGTGAAAATCCCGGGGAACTACGTAATATCGATCGGACATGAGTTTTTCGTGAATATTAAAAAAGAAGGTTTATTCCATTTGATGGTCGAGGTTCCCCAATTTTGCAAATTCGATTAATGAATAAATTGGAGAACTTTTAGACAAATGATCCGGTCTGTAACGCTTAATGTGATATAAAATGTCACTGACAAGATGGATTTTCCGGATAACCAATCGAATTGGAGGGCCTGGTTTGCCAAATATGGGCCCAGGCTGCTCCTCTTTGCCAGGCAGCAGACAAAATCCCTTTCCGATGCCGAAGATGTCCTCCAGGAAGCCATTGTGCGGACCTGGCGAAACCGCCTTGAATACGGTAGCCCGGCCATTGCCTCCGTCTATCAGGCGATTCGCTACGCCGCCATGGATTTGGGCAGAAGGGACGGCCGGCGCAAAATCCGTGAGCAGCGGGTGCTGGAATTGGAACCGGATGAATCCAACTGGTTCGTCTGCCCGTTGGAGGAAAAGGAGCGAAACGGAACGCTACAGGAGGCCATGAAAAGTTTACCACAAGAACAAAGGGAAGTCATTGTCCTGAAAATCTGGGGCGAGATGACTTTTGATGAAATCGGCCGAACCTTGAACATTTCTCCAAATACGGCCGCCTCACGCTACCGCTACGCCCTCGGTTCCCTGAAGAAAGTATTAACCCCCACAGTTTTGTGATTTGCCATGAATGAATTTGAGGACATGGAAAAGGAATTAAGGCGGCTCTGTCCCGCCCCGCCGTCGGAAGGCCTGCAATCCCGAATTGTCAAAGAGTTGGATGAGAAAACAACTCACGCGCTGAAAAAGCGTGCAGGCGGAATCCATTTCCGGAATTTCAAATTGCGCTGGGCAGCCTCCCTGGCCTTGGCGGCAGCTCTGGCCATCGTCGCATTTCTCGGCATCCCTAAATCTGCGAAGGTAAACGACACTCCGCCCCCGCCAATAGTAGAGGTCGAAATACCCGTCGCCGTGGACTCGCCCTCAACCTCGAAATACGTTCCGGTGGAAGCACGCCATGTCCTCATGAATGCGCAGGAAGAAGGCATCTTTTATATTGGCGACCACATCCCGGCCCGAAAAATGCGCTACCGGTTTGTAGACTCCTACACCTGGAAAAACCCCGCCGACGGCTCATCTCTGCAGGTCGCCGTGCCGCGCGAGGAGGTCTTATTGGTGCGTTTGGACACCTATTGATTTTAACCGTTCTTAAAAACTAACCAAAAAAGTAACAAATCATGAAAAATCTCGATCACATCAAAAGAATACTCCTTGTGCTGTCCCTGGGGACAACCGTGACTGCTTTAATGGGGCAGGATTATAGCCGAGCCCATTCGGTCCAGGCCGGTCACGGCATGGCCTCAGCCGTTAGAATTGGCGGTCCGGAACACGATATGGATGTAATGTTTAACCGCCATGTGGAGGAAACGGGGCCGGTGACTTTTCTCGGAGTCCATGCCAACCCGGTCGATCCGACTTTGAGTGCGCAGCTCGGCCTACCTGAACACATGGGCCTGGCCATCCGCTATATCGTCCCGGACAGCCCGGCTGAAAAAGCAGGGCTCAAACCGCATGACATCCTGCGAAAAATGGACGACCAAATATTGATTCACCCTTTTCAACTACGAGTGCTGGTGCGTTCGGCCGAGGGGGGAGAAAAAGTCACCTACACCATATTGAGAGAAGGCAAGGAGATGCAAATCGAGGTTGAATTGGTCAAGAGAGAACCCGCCCAATACGAGAAATTTAAGAAAATGGGCCAATGGTTTCAAAAACCCGACCATCCTGGAATGCCATTCGGGCTCAACATGAACTTTGATTACTTAGATGAAGATATTGATGTTCTGGTGGCGGACGCCGGACGCATCGGCGCGGATGTTGGCCAAATGTTAACCAATGTATTCGATCATACCTCGGAGACGAGTGATCATGTCATCAATTCGATTAACGGCCGCAGCACCATCATCAAAATGCAGGAAAAGGAGATTCTTCTCCACGATGACGACGGAACCTTGAGCCTGACCCTTCACAATGGCAGTAAACATTTACAAGTCATCGATGACGAGGGAAACGTCCTCTTCGATGGCCCGGTCGATACGGTGGAGGAACGCAGTGTAATCCCCGAAAATATACTGCCCAAGCTGCAAAAACTGGAATCCGAAAACAACTTTGAATTCGATTCCGATGAAGAGTTTGAACCAGGTGAAATTGAGATCATTCCCATCTCCTCGGAAATAGGCGTGACGGCTCAAAATTAAAAGAGCGTAAGTATGACCCGGTCGCCCACTAACCTCACCGGGTAGGTTTTCACCCGCCCCCGGCAGGATTCGGCCAGTGTGTGGCCATCGTTGAGATCAAACTCCCAACCGTGCCAGGGACAGATGACGATTTCGCCTTCATTCTCCAAAACGATCTCATCGCCGGGTAGGCAGGGTTTGGGCGAACCGCTCACAAGTCCACCGGAAAGACGGGCGCCCTGATGAGGGCAAGCGTCCCGGAAGGCAAAAAAGGCTTCGTTCTTGCGGACGAGCGCCAGTGGCTTTCCCTCAACGGACATAGGATAGGCCCGGCCCGATTGAAAATCGTCCATCGCGCCGACGTCGTGCTCACTCGAAGCCATAAAATCGGGCCGCGTTTTCGCTCATGATTTTCTTGCGCATGGGTTTCGGCACGGTGGATGGCAATGCGCGATCAGGGGCGTCGAAATCCCAGTGGGGATAGTCCGTGGCAAACATCAGGAAATCCTCACGCCCGATCATTTCCATAATTTGCAGCAGATGATTGGGGTCGGGCGGTTCCTCCATCGGCTGGGTGGTGGCACGGAAATGCTCTTGAATGTATTCGCTGGGGGGCTTCCTCAGCCAGGGAACCTCACTACGCAAACCGCGATAGTTTTTGTCCAGCCGCCACATAAGGGCTGGTAACCAGGCAAATCCGCCTTCGATCAAAACCACACGGGTTTCTGGAATCTGGTCAAAAACCCCCTCGCACACGAGGCTGACGACCTGTGTCTCAAAAGCCTGCGTCATGACGGTATGGTCCTCGATATAATAGGAAGGCCACCCGCAGGGCGTTATCGCGTTCCCTTTGGCATCGCCCCCAAAATGGATGCCCACGGGCAAGCCGGCTTCAGCGGCAGCCTCAAAGATGGGTCGAAATTCCCGGCGGCCATAGGGCGCATGAGAGCGAACCAACAGTAGCACTTGAACAAAACGGGTATCTGAGGACACCCGCCGGATTTCCGCAGCGGAAGCCTTCGGGTCGTTTACATTGACCACAATGGAGCCGCGCCAGCGTGGATCGGCATCCAGCCAACCGGAGGCCATCCAGTCGTTCGTCGCCCGCATGAGAACATTGGCTAAATCGATGTTGTGCACCGCCGACACACCCACCAGGGGATTGAGGATGGCGGTTTTTATCTTCCAGGCATCGAGCAGTTGTTCCCGGGCAAAATCAGGATCGGTTCCAGGCGGATGACCGTCGGGCAGCCAGGCGTCGCGCCGGGCGGCTCTTTCATATACTTTGGGGTAAAGCGAGACGCCGGGCAAAGGCATCCCCGATTGGCGGATATAGGCCTTCCACCGGGAGGAAAGAAAAGGGAAAAAGTCCTCTATGGAAGCGGGATAATTGTGCACATCCGCATCGATGATGAAGGCTGCCGCTTCAGTTTTAGCGGATTTCGACCGGGGGGAGGACGTAGCGGATGAAGTAGACATGTTGCGGTATAGATCAGGAAAAAACAGGATTGATAGCGCCAACGCAATCCATTAAAGAGTTGCGCCCGGTAAGTACTTGCCTCTAAGGGTTGAAACTCCCTTCAAACGAGGTTAGAATACCAGCGCACATAGCCCATAAAATTAACATTGGACTCTGGAAAAATAAAAATGACTGAGGAAAGAAAAACCATCTCTTCACTAATGAGCGAAAGCAGGACGTTTCCGCCTCCTGCCAACATTGCCGAAAACGCGCATGTGCGATCTCAGGAGCAATACCTGGAAATGTACAACCGCTCAGTGCGGGCTCCGGAAGAATTCTGGCTCGAACAGGCCGAAAACCTTTCCTGGTTTAAAAAGCCGACCAAAGCGCGCACGCAAACCTGGAATACCCGGGAGCGCCAGATCGAGCATACCTGGTTCGCCGATGGCGAGTTGAATGTTTCCAGCAACTGCCTGGACCGGCATTTGGGCACACCTACGGCGAAAAAAACCGCCATTATCTGGCAGGGAGAACCGGAGGAGGAAACCCGGCATATTTCTTATGAGGAACTGCATGGGGAAGTCTGTAAGTTTGCCAATGTCCTCAAATCTCTCGGTGTGGAAAAAGGAGACCGGATCTGCATTTATCTTCCCATGATACCGGAACTTCCCGTGGCCATGCTGGCCTGCGCCCGCATCGGGGCCATCCACTCGGTGGTCTTCGGGGGCTTCAGCGCCGACGCCCTGAGGGGGCGCATCAATGACTCCGACTGTAAACTGCTCATCACCGCCAATGTCTCCTTGCGCGCAGGCAAACATATTCATTTAAAGGATATCTCGGACGAAGCTTTGGAGGACACTCCCTCGATCGAAAAAGTGGTCCTGGTCAGGCGCAACGAAGAACCTTGCAAATTCGTCGAAGGCCGCGATCTGTGGTACCATGATTTAATGGCGGAAGCCCCGGCCCTTTGCGAAGCCACCCCTCTCAACGCGGAGGATCTGCTATTTATTCTTTATACCTCCGGTTCGACCGGCAAGCCCAAGGGCGTCGTTCATTCCACCGCGGGTTACCTGCTCTATGCCGCCATGACCCACAAGTATATCTTCGACCTGCACGAAGACGATATTTACTGGTGCACGGCGGACATCGGCTGGGTCACCGGGCACAGCTATATCGTTTACGGACCACTGGCCAACGGGGCCACTTCGGTCATGTTCGAAGGCGTGCCCACCTATCCTGACGCGGGCCGTTTCTGGCAAATCGTGGAAAAATACAAGGTGAGTATTTTCTATACAGCGCCAACCGCTATCCGGGCTCTCATCCGGCTGGGTGACGAGTGGCCTGCAAAGCATAATCTGGACTCAATTCGCATCCTTGGCACGGTGGGCGAACCCATCAATCCGGAAGCCTGGATTTGGTACAATGAGCAGATCGGCAAGGGCCGTTGCCCCATTGTGGACACCTGGTGGCAAACGGAAACGGGCGGCGTTCTTATTTCGCCTTTGCCTGGAGCCCACACCACCAAACCAGGAAGCGCCTGCCGCCCGTTTTTCGGGATCGAGCCGGCCATCCTGCGTGACGACGGTTCCGAATGCAGCGTCAATGAGGGCGGCAAGCTGATTATCAAGAATTCCTGGCCCGGTATGATGCGGACCACCTGGGGCGACCACGATAGATTCATCGACACCTACTTCACGCTCTACAACGATGTTTATACCACCGGCGACGGCTGCCGGGTGGACGAGGATGGCGATTACTGGCTGATGGGCCGGATCGACGACGTGGTCAATGTTTCCGGCCATCGCATCGGCACCGCGGAGGTGGAAAGCGCCCTCGTCAGCCACGCCAAAGTGGCCGAGGCGGCGGTTGCTCCCATGCCTCACGATATCAAGGGTCAGGGCCTCTACGCCTACGTCACCCTGGTGGAAGGGGTGGCCGAAAGCGAAGAATTGAAAAAGGAGCTTGTCCTGCACGTGCGCAAAGAAATCGGCCCCATTGCGGCGCCGGATAAAATACAATTCTCCGACGCCCTGCCCAAGACGCGCTCGGGCAAAATCATGCGACGGATATTGCGGAAAATCGCCGAAGGAACGGTGGACAGCGAATCCCTTGGCGACACCTCCACCCTCGCCGATCCATCAACGGTGGACAATCTGGTCAAGGGCCGGCAATAAGAACGATAGGCCGCCCGGACATTGGATACGAAGCTGCTGGATTTTGACCTGCCGGAGGAGCGCATTGCGCAAACTCCGGCAGTACGGCGTGATGATGCCAGATTGTTACTCGTAAACCGTCAAAGCGGCCGCCTGGAACACCACATTTTTCGGGACCTGCCGGATTTGCTGCCCGGCGGCAGCCGGTTGTTCCGCAACAATGTCAGGGTCATCCAGGCCCGGTTGAGAGGCCGCAGGCCAACCGGGGGAGAGGTGGAGTGCCTCCTCCTCCATCCTGCCGTCGGCAAAATGAATGAATGGTGGTGCCTGCTCAAGCCAGGCCGCAGACTCAAACCGGGTTCCACTTTTGGCTGCGAGGGCAAATATTCGGCTACCGTGATGGCCAAATCGGATTCCGGCCAATACCGGGTCGAGTTTAATCTCACAAACTCTGAAAGCCTATTGGAGTTGACACGACTAATGGGGGAAATGCCACTGCCCCCCTATATTCGCCGCACGGAACCCGATCCGCAAGATTCCGAGCGCTACCAAACGATTTATGCCCATCCCGAGAAAGAACTGGCCGCCGCGGCTCCCACCGCGGGCCTGCATTTCAGTCCTGAACTGATCGACCGCCTGGAGCGCCGGGGATTCCCGTTTCACGACCTCACCCTGCAAATCGGGCTGGATACCTTTCAGCCGGTGCAAAGCGAAAAAATCGAAGACCACCCGATCCACAAGGAGAGTTATGAAATTCCCGCTTCCACCTTGAAAGCTCTCCAGCCCGACCCGCAAACGGTCAGGGTTGCCGTCGGCACCACATCGGCCCGGGCCATGGAACATTGGGGGGGCCACCGGGAGGCAATTCCACAATCGGAGGGAACTTTTCGCTCGGAAGCCGATCTCTTTATCTTTCCACCCTACCCATTTAATGTGACGGATGCTCTCCTGACAAATTTTCACTTGCCGCGATCCACTCTGCTTTGCCTCGTATCGGCCTTTCTCGCTCCAGGGGAAACCTCGGGTATTAAATGGTTGAAAGCGATATATAGTGAAGCTATTTCGTTGCATTACCGATTTTTCAGCTACGGGGACGCCATGCTCATATTATGATTGGGTGGGCGCATTTTCATTAATATCAAATCCGGTTATAATACAGCGGGAATAAAGTCTAAAAATGGGTTCTCCTAAACAAGCAGATCAAAATTTAGATTTTAACGAATTGGTGAAAAATTATTATACACCGCTGTTCCGGTTCGCCTACAGCTTGGCCGGAAACGAAGAAGATGCCTGCGATCTAACGCAGCAGACCTTCTACATTTGGGCCAGAAAGGGGTCTTCCCTGCGGGATGCCTCCAAGGTCAAGTCGTGGCTCTTTACCTCGCTCTACCGGGAGTTTCTGAGGGTGCGCCGGCGGGGCAGAAACATGGTCTCGTACGAGCCGGAGCTGCTCGAACTGGAAATGCCCTCGGTAACGCCCGATTACGTGTCTTCCCTCGATGCTGCCGACGCCGTCCAAACCCTGACTGAAGTGGACGAAATTTATCGGGCGCCCATTTCTATGTTTTACCTCCAAGACCTGTCCTACAAGGAAATAGCGGCCGCTCTGGAACTGCCCATCGGCACGGTCATGTCGCGCCTCTCCAGGGGCAAGGCACAATTGAAAGATATTTTGTTGCGCAAAGAAAAAAACACCCGTCAAACCACGCCTTCGGATACACCGGAGGAAAGAAAAGTTTAAGAAATCGATGGAAAAAAACGAAGCCAGACAAATTTTGCAGGCCTATCGATCCGACCTTTCCGCCATAGACGATCCAAATGTCAGGGAGGCCCTGCGCCTTGCCGAGGACGATCCGCAATTGCAAGCTTTGTTGAAAGAAGAGCAAGCCTTCGACCGCGCCTTCGCGGAAAAACTACAGCAAATCGAGCCCCCCGCCAGTTTAATGGAACGCATTCTGGAAAACGCTCCCCTTGAGACTAATTCAATGGTGGAGCAACAGAAACCTGCTAAATTAATCTGGTGGAAAAATCCGGCTGTCTGGTCCGCTGCCGCATGCCTATTGGCCCTTATCGCCCTGGCCGCGGTATTCATGCCAATCAGGTCTCCTTCGGCCAATCAAGCGGATTTGGTTTTGATGAATAATTTCGCCCGGGCCGCAGCCCTGCACTCACCGACTATCCACCAAATGGATTTTCAGCACAACAACATCTCCGAAATCGGCGCCTACCTGGCCAAAAACAATTCCCCGCACCCTCGTGATCTTCCGGGCAATATGGATCAATTGTTAGGCATGGGCTGTGTCACCTACACATGGGAAAACAACCCCGTGGGCGTCATCTGCCTGCAGGGTAAAAAGGTTTATAATTTATATGTAGCCAACCAGGACGGGCTCGCCATCGAGCGAGACCAGCCAAGCCCGTCCTACAAGCAATTCGGAAATTATTCCACTGCCCTTTGGACCAAGGGAAACCTGGTCTACGTCCTCACGGTAGAGGGCAAACAGGAAGACTTGAGTCCTCTGTTGTAAGAGAACCTATCTCAAATTTGAAGATGACGACGCAGAGAGC